>NZ_VOZA01000068.1:0-11567 GCF_013420015.1 Acinetobacter sp. YH12039
TGGAGCGACAATTGATGTAATTCGAGAATACATCCAAAACCAAGAAAGACCCGACTGAAAAGGCGTGCTATCCATCTCCATCTAAATCACAGATTATAGATGGAGAATTCCGCACATTTAGTTAAAAACCAAAAGCGCACAGCAGCAATGGTTGCTTGAAGTTTCGAAACGCTGGCTGAGTGTTGCAGAATGGTTAGCGCATGTGATTCCACATCCAGATGATCCGCAGCAATGGCTGTCTGCCAACTATCGTGATGTGGTGCTGAGCAAACTTGGTGAAGGTCGTATCGGTATCTTAGGAGATGCGGCTCATGCCATGAGTCCGCAGCTTGGACAAGGCGCCAATATGGCGCTGCTCGACGCATGGGCCACCAGTCAAGCCCTGCTTCAATATCAACAGGATTTCTCACTGCAAAACCTCTGGCAGCAGTATCATCAACTGCGGTTGCCGTCCGTGCGGTTTTACCAATTTTTTAGCCGCCTGCTGACACCGTTTTATCAATCACATCATCGCTGGACAGCGCCGCTGCGTGATATTTCATTTCGTGCCATGTATCAGCTGCCGTTTTTCCGCAAAGAAATGGCCATCACGATTTCTGGCTTAAAAACAGGTGCATGTGGGCAAATGAATTATGCCGACATAGCCCGCAAGTCTGCAGATGATTCTGCGGCTGAACTGCGCAATTTAAAATTTGATTAAGAATTAACTCCCCATCATTCTCTTGATGGCTTACACTATGATGCTGCTCAAATGCTGCGGCATTTATTTTTTGATTTTTGAATTGGTGAAATCCTCATGAACAACCTGCAATGGCTCGATGAAGTAAAATTTAACGAACAAGGCTTAGTGCCTGCTATTGCACAGCATCATCAAAGCGGACGCGTATTGATGGTGGCATGGATGAACCGTGAAGCGTTGGCGCAAACTGCAGAAAAAAATCAAGCGGTGTACTTTTCACGTTCACGCAATAAGTTATGGCATAAAGGTGAAGAATCTGGCCATTTCCAAACCGTGCATGAAATCCGTTTGGACTGTGATGCTGACGTGATTGTGCTACAAATTGAACAACATGGCGGCATTGCCTGCCATACCGGTCGTGAGTCGTGTTTCTATCGCAAACTTACTGCCAATGGCTGGGAAGTTGTCGATGCGCAATTGAAAGATCCGGCTGCAATTTATGGTGCAAAATCAGCAAATCCACATACCCTTGCGATGAATGCGTCCAATGTACAATCTGAGCAAGTCGAAGTACTCGACTACTTAGGTAAAATGATGGCTGAACGCAAACAAGCCGACCCTGAATCCTCTTATGTGGCAAAGCTTTACCATAAAGGTCTGAATAAAATTTTAGAAAAAATCGGTGAAGAAAGTGTTGAAACCATCATTGCCGCTAAAGATTTTAAAATCGAAGCCAATGAAGACAACAAAAACGATCTGATTTACGAAGTGGCAGACCTTTGGTTCCATACCATTGTAATGCTAGGTTATTTCGATATTGATCCACAATTGGTACTTAACGAACTCGCTCGTCGTCAAGGCCTTTCCGGTTTGGTTGAAAAAGCCAACCGTCAGCACTAAGACGCAACCGTGCCAGAGCTTAAAAAACCGACCGCGACCTATGAGCAGGCTACTGCCATAGATAACGCACGTCTAGGCAAATCATTTAAAGTGATCGCCTATGCTGGCACAGGTAAAACCACCACACTCCAAATGATCAGTGATGCCATGCCTCAGCGGCGTGGCATGTACTTGGCCTTTAACAAAGCCATTGCCACCGAAGCACAGAATCGTTTTCATCAAAATGTCGACTGTCGAACCTTCCACTCATTGGCTTATCGTAGTGTTCCACGTGGAGTGACTGATAAACTGCGTCTACCACGTTTAAGTCCCAGTTTTATTGCCAAAGAATATCGACTAGAACCGATCACCCTACGTCGTATGATGGGCGGTCGTTATGAAAAATATGTACTCATGCCTTCGCGTTTGGCGAGTCTGGTGGCAAATGCTGTTAGTTATTTCTGTTCGACCAGTTCACAGTACCCTGCCCCACGACATCTACAAGCACCGAGTTGGTTGCATCCAGACGATATCGAAAGCTTACAAAAGCATTTGTATCCTGCCATTGAACGTCGTTGGTTAGAGTCGATTGATCCGAACCATGCAGCAGGGATTGGACACGATATTTATTTAAAACTTTGGGCTTTGTCTGAACCGAATATTCCTGCGGATTATGTGCTGTTCGATGAAGCTCAGGATGCTGACCCACTAATGCTAGGGATTTTACTGAAACAGCGTAATACTCAGGTCATCTATGTTGGCGATGCGCATCAACAAATTTATGCATGGCGTGGCGCAGTCAATGCCATGCAGCAACTCCCTTTACCCGAATCACGTTTAACCACGTCGTTCCGTTTTGGTGAAGAAATTGCCTTGAACGCCAATGCTCTGCTGGGCGCATTGAATGAAACCGTGCCGTTATTGGGTAATCCGCAGCTCAACTCTAAAGTGGTCAATAAACCGCATACCAAGATGCGCGATGCCATTTTATGTCGTACCAATGCACGTGCGATGGAACTGTTATTGGCAGGTTTGGTCAAAGGTGAAAAAGTCAGCCTGCAAGCAGATCATGCACGACTCAATCGTTTTGTCGATGCTGCAGCCATGCTCAAGCAAGGTAAACGCGTGGTCGATGTCCCAGAGCTTGCATGGTTTAACTCATGGCATGATGTACATGAATATTGCGAGACCAATGACGGCAGCGATATTAAACCGCTGGTGAAGTTGGTCGATGACCACGGTACTGACCCACTGAAAAAGGCACTGGCGAAAATCACCCCGATTGATCAAGCCGACTACATCATCTCGACCGCCCATAAAGCCAAAGGTTTAGAATGGGATCGGGTACATATTGAAGATGACTACCAATTTAAGCTCAACGATAAAGATTATAAAATTAGTGACGAAGAGTTACGGTTACTTTACGTGGCCTGCACACGTGCTAAAGTAAGTTTAAATATCCATCATATTTATGACTTGATGCAGCACTTAAAACGTCAAATGCCCAAATCTTTGGCGCAAGCGGTCAGCTAGTATGATGAAAAAGGTGAATAAACAATAAATCAGTAAAAGGTGCACCATGAAAATACAATCGATTCAACTCAAGCACACCCTTCATTTTACTGATATCACCCTCAATTTTAATTATCACGATCTGCCGATTACCTTAATTTTGGGTGATCAAAGTTCTGGAAAAACCTCCCTACTGCGCTTTAGTTACCAGGCCCTCACTTGGTTTGCTGCACGCTATAAAGATTTGCGTACAGCAGGTGTGGTGATGCTCGATCAAGACATCATGTTAAATCGCTTACAATCGAAACTTGATATTCAGGTCAGTTTTCCCGAAGACATTGGCGCATTTCAGCTTTCAAGTGATCAGCAAGACCAAGACCCACAATGTTGTTCATGGCAACTGTATAAAACCTTAAACAGTCAAGGCGTCGGCCTTAGTAAGGCCGAAACACAGCAATTGGAATCGATGGTTGCGCTGTATCAAAAAGCCCTCAAAGCTGATCCGTTACAAGGGCTGCCGCTCATTGCCTATTACCCTGCTGAACGCTTCGTCAACGACGTAAATATTCTCAATAAAAATAATCCTGCTATTTTTCAGCCTTCACATGCCTATGAAATCTCGGCCATTCCCTTTACCACGTTTATTCGTTTTTTTGAGTGGTTTCGAGAAATATCCGATATAGAAAATGCACAAAGTGCCGAATTAATTCAAAATTTATTACATCCAAAAAAACCAACTGACTCATCCAACACATCTGACACGCCACTTTTTGGACAAAAACTGGCGCAAGCTCAGGCCGATCTACACGCGCCGTCACTCAGATCATTAAAACAAGCCTTAGAGACCGTGTTGCCCGATGTGACCAATATTTATCTGCAATATCACCCTAGATTACAGTTAATGGTCTGCTATCAAGGCAAAGACATGTTGTTTCAACAGTTGTCGAATAGTGTCCGCAACCTTGTGGCCTTAATTGGTGATATTGTGCGTCGCCTGTGCCTACTCAATCCTCATAGCTTATATCCGTGCCAAGAAGGTGACGGTATTTTATTGATCGACGCCATAGACCACCAACTCGATCAAAACATGACTCAAGTGATTTTGACCCGTTTAAATCAAGCGTTTCCACGACTCCAAATCATTGCCAGCGGCAACCGTCCTGAACTGCTGGAACAGGCTTCTCGTTTTCAGTGCTTACAACTACAGAATAAAAAGCTCAGTGAGATTCAGCCTGAAAAACTACAAGAAACTTATGATCAGATTTATCAGCAGTTGCAACTCGGATCAAAGCCATCGCTTCCAGCCAAAACTGAAGAGACTGAATTAAATGAGCCACTGAACAGCCCAGACACCATCCAGCACATGTTGCAATTAATCCAGACGCAACTGACCGAGCAACAGCAACACGAATTGGTTAGGGCTTTATCACAGCGGGGTGATCAGGACGTTACGATCCAACCGCTGAGTTAAAAATACCGAGGCTGATTGGCTGGGCGTAATCCATAGCCTCGATGTTTAAATATTCAGCAACAAGGCCGCAATAGATGTCGAGTCAGTTTCGTCAGGCGTATAATGTGTAAGTGGGTCATAAAAAAGATTGATGTTGTTTTACGCATGTAATATGATCGGTTTTATTTGCAATTTTCATAGTAACATCGGAAATTGCTATCGCTTCACGAGTTGCGCAACACAGCTTGTTTTTAATTTTTTTTGACACACATGGCTTTCAAGATTGAATTTTTGGACTGCTCTTTGCTGTCCTGTAATCCTTGAAAGATGAAATACACCTAGGTTTCACCGCCTAATCATGACAATGGATACGAGTGTGCTACCGATTATTATATTGTTACCGTTAATACTAGGCACAACACTTGTCTCGTGGTTGAAGCAATTCTCTCGCGGGGTAACAGCTTTAGGGGCGATTGGCGTCAGCCTCAGCAGTTTAGTTTTATTATTGAGTCAGGCCCCAGATGTCTTTAATGGCAAAACCATCATTCAAACTTGGCCGTGGCTCACTCAAGTTGGCATTGATTTCAGTTTCCGTCTCGATGCACTGGGCTTGTTGTTTTCCCTGCTCATTACCGGGATCGGCACCTTAATTTATATCTATGCCTACTATTATTTAAGTCCAAAGAACTCGCTCAGTAAACTGTATGTTTTATTGATGCTGTTCATGGCTGCCATGCTCGGCATTTCATTGTCTAATAATTTAATTTTATTACTCATTTTCTGGGAACTCACCAGTATTTCATCCTTCCTGTTGGTCGGTTACTGGAGCAACTACGACGCTGCTCAACGTGGCTCTCGAATGGCTTTGACCATTACAGGCATGGGTGGTCTATGTATGTTGGGTGGTTTTGTCCTGTTGGCGCAAATCACGGGCACCTATCAGATTGATCAAATCCTGACGATGGGTAGCCAAATTCAGCAGCATCCGCTTTTTGTGCCCACACTGCTATTAATTTTAATGGGGGCATTTACCAAAAGTGCGCAGTTCCCTTTCCATTTTTGGTTGCCAAATGCCATGGCGGCACCGACCCCCGTCTCGGCTTATCTACACTCTGCCACGATGGTGAAAGCCGGAATTTTCCTGCTTGCGCGCTTATTGCCGATCTTTGCAGGCGCGGCGTTGTATCACAACTTGGTCACCTTTATTGGCTTATTTACCTTATGTATGGCGGCCTTCTTTGCCATTTTCAAAGAAGATTTAAAAGGACTTTTGGCCTATTCCACCATCAGCCATTTAGGTCTGATCGTTTGTTTACTTGGGATCGGCTCTCCCCTCGCAGTTGCAGCTGCCATTTTCCATATCATTAACCATGCAACCTTCAAAGCAGCCCTATTTATGATCGCGGGGATTATTGACCACGAATCAGGTACACGTGATTTACGAAAACTCTCTGGTTTATGGCAATTACTTCCGTTTACCGCAACGCTGACCATGATCACTGCAGCCTCTATGGCAGGTGTCCCATTAACCAATGGTTTCCTTTCTAAAGAGATGTTCTTTACTGAACTTTTAGCCAACCTGACTGGGCCAGTGATGATCGTGTCAGCGATCATTGCCACCTTTGCCGGTATCTTTGCTGTCGCGTATTCGGTGCGTTTGGTTCATGGGGTGTTTTTTGATGGTCCATTAGGGAAAGATGTTCCTAATAAAGAAGCACATGAACCACCGTTTGGCATGCGCGCACCGGCAACCTTACTGGCTGCTTTATGTATTTTAGTTGGACTCTTCCCTGCATTATTGGTTGAGCATATTGTCAATAGTACCGCGCGTGCGAGTATTCAAAATACTGCGTTTGAAGGTACACATTTAGCGATTTGGCATGGCTTAAATGCCCCCCTTTTGATGAGCGTGATTGCACTCTTGGGTGGTTTAGTTTTCTATTTCGCATTGGCGAAGGGCGGCAAATTACGCCGGATCGACTTAGATCCACTTTTGGGTCGATTACAAGGTAAAGTGCTGTTCGACTTATTTTTAAAGCATCTATTACTCAGCTCAAGAAAGTTCCGTCGCTTTACTGAAAATGGCAAATTACAAAGCTATTTATTATGGATTTTGATCTTTAGTGTGGCCATCGTCATCGTTCCATTTTGGCTGCAAGGCATCGGCACAGGCAGCCGTGAACTGGTACATGCACCGGTCATCGCGATCGTTCTATGGCTATTATTATTCTCTGCATGTTGGATGATGCTTTGGTTCCACCATGAACGGATTAAAGCCGTCCTCATCAGTGGTGCAGTCGGTCTAGTTGTGACCATGGTGTTTATCTGTTTCTCCGCTCCCGATTTAGCGTTGACACAGATTACTGTTGACGTGGTGACCACCGTGCTCTTACTCATGAGCTTATCGTTATTACCACAGCTCACCCCTTATGAGTCGAGCGTGTCACGTCGTTGGCGAGATGCATTGATTGCGATTATTGCAGGTCTAGGGATTGCATGGATTTCATGGTTGATCATGACCCGTGATCACAATTCCATTTCATGGTTCTTCATGCAGCAGTCTATCCCACTTGGCGGTGGTACCAATGTGGTCAACGTGATCTTGGTGGATTTCCGTGGTTTCGATACCTTTGGTGAAATTACCGTACTGGGAATTGCCGCAATTGGTACGCTGTGCATGATGGATGGTATGCGTGCTCATGGCACCACCATTACGCAAGGTCTAACCTATCGTTTTAATCCGTCGCCACTGATGTTCCGTATTACCTCATCTTGGATTTTGCCTTTGGCCTTGGTGGTCAGTCTGTATATTTTCCTACGGGGTCACAACTTACCAGGCGGTGGCTTTATTGCAGGTTTAATTACCTCTTTGGCCTTAGTGATTCAATATATTGCGCTTGGTCAAGACCGTGCCGAACAATTGATTGGTGCAAAATCAGGTCGCTTATATGAAGTGTGGATTGGTATTGGTTTAACCATTGCAGGTCTGACAGGGATCGCTGCTTGGCTATGGGGCCGCCCATTCCTGACCAGTGCCCATATCTATGTCTCACCTCCAATTTTAGGCGAAATGCACCTTGCCTCCGCTGCCCTCTTCGACACAGGTGTTTACATCACCGTGGTGGGCGCGACGATGTTAATGATTTCCGTCTTAGGCGACTCGCGTCACTCGAGTATGTCTGGTCCAGTTCCAAGAGGCGAATAAGATGATTAGTTTAGAATTTTTACTCGCTTCAGCCATTGGCTTACTGACCGCAACAGGGGTCTACCTGATTTTGCGGGCACGTACCTTTCCTGTCGTGCTGGGTTTAGCCATGATTGGCTATGCTGTGAACTTATTTTTATTTGTCATGGGACGTATTCATGTCAACGCACCGGCTGTGTTAACTGAAACCACCAAAGCGACCGACCCTTTACCGCAAGCCTTGGTCCTGACCGCCATTGTGATTGGCTTTGCGACCACAGCCTTTATCGTACAATTGGCTCTGCGTAGCCGCTATGAAACCGGAACAGATCATGTGGACTCCAAAGAAGAAATACCGCAAATTGACCCGCGGGAGGATGAGCCATAATGCATGACTTCATCCAATTTTGGACTACGCATAGCCCGATTTTCAGTATTTTAATTCCTGCAATTACTGCATTTATTTTAGTCCTGCTGGGCAACCCCGGCTCTGGTTCTTTGGCGCATGACTGGCGACAACCTTGGCGTCGTGGAATCAGTTATGTTTCAGGCATTCTCGGGCTGATCACATCTATCAGTTATTTGATGATCGCCAGCTCTGGTCAAGTTTTGGTTTATAACCTGAGTGAATGGGCCGCACCATTCGGCATCGTCTTAGTCCTAGATCGACTCTCAGCTTTCATGTTGGTGCTGACCTATGGACTTGCTGTGCCAGTGATGTGGTTTGCCAGCAAAGAATGGGACGAGCGTGGTCGTTATTTCCATGCCATGTGCCATTTCTTACTGATGGGTTTGTGTGGTGCGTTCCTGACAGGCGATTTATTTAACCTGTTTGTGTTCTTTGAAATCCTGTTGATGGCATCATATGTTTTGCTCTTACATGGTCAAGGCAAAGCACGTTTTCAGCTTGGTATTCATTACGTCACCATTAACCTATTTGCCTCTGCCCTCTTCCTGATTGGACTCGGGATGATTTACGGCAGTGTAGGTAGCTTAAATATGGCTGATGTTGCACGACTTATGCCTTTGCTTGAAGCGGATCAACATCGTATCGCAGTGGCTGGTGCATTGTTACTGTTTACCGTCTTTGGCATCAAAGCTGCAATGCTGCCTGTAGGGTTCTGGTTACCAAAGACCTATGCTGTGGCAACCACGCCTGTCGCAGCCTTATTCACCATCATGACTAAGGTCGGCATCTATGCCATTCTCCGTGTCAATGGTACTGTGTTTGACGATGGGATTAGCCGTGAAATCTTACAACAGTGGCTGTTACCGATTGGCTTAGTAACCTCGCTCTATGGTGCTTATGGTGCTATCGGAACCGATCGTTTACGTCGTTTTGTCGGTTTTATGATTTTGTCTTCTATCGGGACAATATTGGTTGCGATTTCACTCTTTAATACGGATGCATGGGCTGCAGGACTTTATTACCTGATTCACAGTACCATCATTGGTGCAGCTTTTTATATTCTCTCGGGTTGGATTACCTCACAACGTGGCGAATTTAAAGATCATTTTAAAATTGCGCCCCGTATGAAACAGCATAATACCGTTGCTGTCTGCTATTTCATCATTGCGTTGATGATGGCTGGTCTACCGCCCTTTAGCGGATTTTTGGGTAAAGTATTTCTCTTACAAGCAACGGCCAATTCACCTTACCAAATCATGATTATTTTGATCGTATTGTTGGTGAGTTTACTCAGTATTATTGCATTCACTCGAGTTGGTTTTGTGCTTTTCTGGCGTTCATCTCGCCCAGAAGATGATATTGATACTGAAGAATATCAGCGTTATCAGGCTTTGCCGAATAAGGCACCGCTTCGTAATGACAAAACCATTTATCTGCTGTTAACAGCGCTTGTGGGATATATGGTTTTTGCTGCACCGATCTATGACTATACCTACAAAACTGCGCAGCAAATTCAAGACAATCCATTATATGAATCATTGCTGCTAAAAAAGGATGAAAAAGGTCAAATCATCAGTGTTCAACCTTATGATCCTGAAAATTTACCTGAAACTAAATATGGTGGTGAATCAGCCGATCCAAATGCACACCTCATTCCTGCATTGATTGCACCTGAAACGCTACATGGCGAGCATATTTCTGAGTATAAGCAACGCCAAATTCAAGGACAGCAACAAGAAGAAAAACTACCTGAAGAGACCCAACTAAAACCGATGGAGGCACCTTAACATGGCGAAAACATCTGTATTAAATCGCTGGTTTCCGCATCCATTGGTATCAGTCATGGTTGGTCTGAGCTGGGTGATGTTAGCGCACAGTCTAGATGCGGCCACACTCTGCATGGCCTTGGTTTTAGCCATTGTTATTCCACGATTGGTTCGCCCTTTTATTGACCGAACGCCGAATATCAACTGGCTGGCAGCATGTAAATTATTCTTTGTGGTGCTGTGGGATATTATTGTCAGTAATATCCATGTTGCAAAATTAGTCCTTGGGCCAACACATAAACTGCACCCGAAATGGTTCCGTGTTCCTCTCGATACACAGCATGAGGAAGTCAATTCTTTACTTGCGATGATCATCACCACCACACCCGGTACAGTGTCTGCTGGGATTGACCAAGACCGTGGTGATATTTTGGTCCATGCGCTGAGCACGGATGACCCTGAAGCGGAAATTCAAACCATTAAAGAGCGCTATGAACGCCCTCTCATCCTCATTTTTGGTGCTGATACAGGAGAATCCACATGACAATTTTACCGTATGCGCTTGGCATCTGTTTAGTTGCTGTGACGATCTCGATGTTACTGTGTCTCATTCGCTTGGTGATGGGACCCTCAATCGTAGACCGGCTACTTGCTTTAGATACCTTATTTTTAAATGCTACCTGTTTAATTGTCATTTTAGGTATTTATTGGGCAAGTACATCGATGTTTGAAGGGGCTTTATTGGTTGCCATGCTGGGGTTTGTGTCTACAGCCGCTTTAGCACGATATTTCACCACTGGCCACGTCATCGACTAGGAGTACATTAATATGCAATTAGTCATGGAAATTTTGGTCTCGATTTTTTTGGTTATTGGCGCTTTTTTCATGTTGGTCGGCGGTATTGGCATGGTTCGCCTACCCGACTTATTTATGCGTCTGCACGCACCGACCAAATCGAGCACCTTAGGCTTAGGAAGTTTTCTAATTGCTGCAATTATTTATGCAGCATTTCAAGGTCGTTTTGGTTTTGCAGAAATCCTAATCACGCTCTTTGCCTTTATCACCGCACCGGTTTCTGCAAACCTCATGGCACAAGCGGCATTACATTTACGACTGCGCTCGATGAGTGGTGATGCACCAGAAGCGCTCAATCGCCCTCTTCCTTGGCAACGAACTCGGCGCCGTGCCTTTCACTCTAAAATCCATTCAAAACCGGAAGATCTGGATTAATTCCAGATCCAGTTTTGTTTATGTCTTCGAGCTAAAAAATTCTTTGATTCGCATCCACATTTTTTCAAATACGCTACTTTGAGCCATATATTGCAAACGCTTTTGGTTATATGGCGTCGTTTTTAAACCATATTTTTCAGCTAAATCAATCAGCATATTTGTTTCATAACTACTTTGAAAATGATCAGACCATTTAGGCTGATATTGACTCATCTCAAGATTCGCCAATTCTTGACATCCTCACCCCCTTAAAAGAGGGTGATTCCTACAGCTAGACGCTTATGCCCAAGCGCAAGAATGTTTAGAGCTGAGTTTATATCTCGATCATGAACTGTACCACAGCTCATGCACTCCCATTCTCTTATTCCAAGATCTGTCTTACCTTTTGGACTACTTGAGGTGATCTCACCGCAGCACGAACAGATTTGGGTGGTATAGGCTTCTTGGACTTCTTCAAA
>NZ_VOZA01000069.1:0-10673 GCF_013420015.1 Acinetobacter sp. YH12039
TTTGGTAGTGTTTCAAAAAGTATGCTGAAGAAAAAGCCGATTGGATTTTGATAAAATAGAGAAATGCAAATAACTCTAGCAATCAAATGTCCAACCTGCCTCAGTGATAGTATAAAGAAAAATGGTATCAAAGTAGATGGGAAACAAAACTATCAGTGCAAAGACTGTAAACGTCAGTTTATTGGTGATCATGCACTGAGCTATCTAGGATGTAAGTCAGGTATTACTCGTAAAATATTACAGTTGATGGTCAGAGGCAGCGGTATACGAGATATTGCTGAAGTTGAGCGCATCAGTATCGGTAAAGTTTTACGTACTTTAACTGAATCAACCTATGAAATTCAGCCTCAGCAAAGTCATTATGAATCTCTCGAAGTAGATGAGTTCTGGAATTTTGTTGGAAATAAAAAGAATAAACAATGGCTTATTTTTGTTCAAAAGTCATATTTTACCTCGGAGAAACCGGACATTTTTATTGGTGAGAATATAGACACTTTAAATGGGTTCTAACACTCTCGTTTCGTATAACAGCCATTATGTTAAATGAATGATAATTGACATTTTGTTCATTAATACTGATATGCAACGAATTTTATTATATGTCACCCCTCAATTACAAATATAAATGACTGCTCGTCTAATCATCTCCATTACACAATTAAATGTTAAAATGCATAGCTACTTCATCTAAGATAAAATATATGTATCCAAATCTACAGCACAGCTTCGAAAACAGCGTCATTCTCGTTGTAGAAGATGATTATGATATTGGTGACATTCTTGAAAAATACATAAAAAATGAAAACATGCAGGTCATCCGTGCATTGGATGGACAACAAGCTTTAGAGTGCCTAAAAGCCAACTCTATCGACCTGATTCTCCTTGATATTAAATTACCCAAACTAAATGGCTGGGAAATTCTACAAATCATCCGTCAAACAAGTCATTTACCTGTCATTATGCTGACTGCCTTAGATGATCAAGTGAATAAGATCATGGGGCTAAAAATGGGTGCTGATGACTTTATTATTAAGCCATTTAACCCAAACGAAGTGATTGCACGAATACAAGCCGTACTTAGACGAAGTACAAGCCAAAATATGGAAATAACTAATATTATTCGTTATAGAAATATTGAAATTAATCCAGATCATCATCAAGTTTACATTTCAAATGGTCAAAGAAATCAGTTGCTCAACCTTACGTTAACTGAGTATAAGATACTGTTTTTGATGGCAAAAACACCGAATAAAGTCTTTACACGTAATGAATTGATCCAAAACTGTATGCCTGAAAGTGATGCTTTAGATCGCACTGTAGATAGCCATATCAGCAAATTACGCAAAAAACTTGAAGAAAATGATGTAAATGGCTTATTAATCAATGTCCGTGGCGTGGGGTATCGCTTAGATCAAAATCATGAAATTTAACTTTTTTAAAAATTCTGTTGGAATTAACTTCCAGTTTATTATCATGATGAGCCTATTCAATTTAGGCATTACGCTGTTATCTTTCATGATTGGCTATTTTGTTTATAGCTGGGCGATAAAAATAGGTTTTCTAAATACACAAGTTATTAATTCAAATGAATTTTCAGTTACCTCCGTTGACTTTATCTGGCTGTTTTTAGTGCTATTAACAGGCTTTTTTCTTTCTACTATCCTCGCCTTTAAATATGGAAAACGCTATACACAGCCAATTAGTGATTTAGCAGATGTTATTCAACAAATTCAACAAGGCAATTTAGCACTCAGAATTAAACAGCCACATCATGATATTCCACATGAAATCAAGTCTCTTATTGAGAACTTCAATGAAATGGCAAACCAACTTGAAGTATCAGTTAAGAATTCAACTGTTTGGAATGCTGCAATTGCACATGAATTACGAACACCTGTGACAATATTACAAGGTCGCTTGCAAGGTATTGTCGATGGTATATTTATTGCCGATAAAGCTTTACACCTAAGCTTATTGAACCAAGTCGAAGGCTTATCTTACCTTGTGGAAGATTTACGGACACTGACACTTATTGAAAATAAACAATTACGATTAGAACTAGAAAAGACCAATTTAAAAAATAGTATTGAAAAATGTCTGCAGATGTTTAATGAACGGTTTCATGTTAAAGGTTTAACTATTGTTTTAAATTTGACGGATAAATTGGTTTGCGTTGATATAAGAAGGATGGAACAGGTCTTTATTGCATTGTTCTCTAACTTTCTAAGATATTCGAATGCTGGAAAAATAAATATTACATCTGTAACCACAGCAGAACATTGGGTATTGACGTTTGAAGATGAAGGTCCTGGTATTGATGAATCGCATCTTAAACACCTGTTCAAACCCTTCTATCGACTGGAAGACTCTAGATCATGTCTAGATGGCGGTACTGGATTAGGCTTGGCAGTGATTGATGCAATTATTGAAGCACACCAAGGTCATATTTATTATTCTAAATCCAAAAACTTAGGTGGCAGCTGTTTTACTATTCAACTAAATCGTAAGACATCAACTCATTTATAATGTGTTAAGTTCAGATTAATACGGCTTAATTTAAACCATAAATTTAAGATAAATTGATGTCTGAACTTAACCATTCTGTTTGATGATCCTCAAATAAATTTCATCACAATGAATTCTCATCTCGATATTTAGCTAGCATAAAAAATACCACAATGGAGAGTATCCCGATGATAATCCCTGCTGTTAATAATAAATTAACATGAGCTGAACTGAAGGCAATTTTACCTGCGTTAATCAATGCTGTACCTTGTTCAACGGGTAACTGGCTCGCCACTAAATAGGTATCACCAATCGAAAGTCTGGCTTTTTCTGCTAAAACAGCAGTTAAATCTGACGGCACTTGAAGATGACTGCCAAATATATAGGCCATGAAAACACCAAATAAAGTAATACCTAGTCCTGTACCCAGTTCATAACCTGTACTTTCAAGTGAACCTGCCGCACCGCCCTTTTCTGCAGGTACTGAGCCCATGATCGCAATGGATGAAGCTGTTAAACCAATACTCAGTGTTAATCCAATCGAAGCTAAAATAAAGGGAACGATGATTCCCGGATGATGAAAATCTGAATAACTCAAACTGACCAACGCAATTGCTGCCAATATTAATGACATGGTCGCAACCAGACGGAGTCCAAATTTATTGGATAAAAAACCAGCAATAGGCCCGCCAATAGCGGCCGCAACCATAATCGGAACCATAAAAAGACCGGCTTGCAGCGGTGTTAAACGAATGACATATTGCAGCTCCATTGCCAAAGTTAACTCAACCCCTGCCAAAGCGCCTGCAGCAACCATTGCCATAATAATGCCGGCTAAAATAGCAGGACGTGAAAATAGCGAAAGATCTAGCATCGGCTGAGGAGAATTCAGCTGTTTGCGTACAAATATGGTTAATAAGCCGATAGATAAAACGACCAAAGGCAAGACAATCAACAACGACTGTTTACCGCCTAAGCCTGCTTTTAGTGCATATACAAACGAAATCAAACCGACAATCAGCAATAGCGCTTGACCAAATGCCCAATGTCCAGGGGTTATAGCTTCTTTTCGGGACAATAAGAAATAGCACATTGGTGCGACAACCAGCATGATTGGGACGTTAATCAGGAAAACTGAACCCCACCAGAAATATTCTAACAATCCCCCACCAATGAGCGGTCCAATGGCGGCACCGGCTGATCCGATTGTGCCCCAAATACCCAGCGCAATGGCACGTTCGCGACTGTCTTCGAAGGTTCTGCGAATAATACCCAATACACAGGGCATAATCATGGCACCGCCTAATGCTAATAAAGCACGTGCGGCAATCAGCATAGAAGCCGTTTGGGAAAATGCCGCAAGGACTGAGGCAATTCCAAATATAACCAAGCCAATCAGCAGAATCTTACGATTGCCGACACGATCAGCCAAAGTTCCCATCGGAACTAAAAGTCCAGCCATAAGTAATGGATAAATATCAATAATCCATAAGACTTGGTTACTTGTGGCACTCAGCGATTGGGTTAATGAGGGAACCGCAACATGCAGTACAGTCATATCAATCACAATCGGCAGAAATGCAAGCACGACAGCGAGCAATATCCACCAGCGTTTCGGATCAAGATTGGTAGCTTTCATGATTAAACCTATATTGATGGTTTATTAAATCAATTCTGAAATAAAGATGTAAATGAAAGATTTGTTGTGGGCTAAACTCGTTAACCCACAGCTTTTATTCTCAGTTTTGATGCTTAATGTGCCGCTTTACGTTTCGAGAATTTCTCAACCATGCTCATGACGACAATAAAGAAAATCGGTACAAAAATAACAGCTAGAATTGTTGCGCTGATCATGCCGCCAAAGACGCCTGTACCAATCGCTTTTTGAGTTTCAGAACTAGCGCCACTGGCAATGACTAAAGGAATAACGCCACAGGTAAATGCCAAAGATGTCATTAGGATTGGACGTAAGCGCAATTTAGCGGCTGCAACGGTTGCCTCCACTAAACCCATTCCTTCTTCTCTTAGTGCTTTTGCAAACTCAACAATCAAAATAGCATTCTTTGCAGATAGACCAATAATCGTGATCATGCCGACCTTAAAGAAAATATCATTTGGCATACCACGTAACATTACTGCTAAAAAGGCGCCAATCAACCCTAGAGGGACAACTAGCATCACAGAGAATGGAATTGACCAGCTTTCATAAAGCGCTGCCAAGACAAGGAAAACGACTAACATCGACAACAGTAATAAAAACAAGGTTTGTGATTCCGACTGTTTTTCTTCTAGAGAAATCCCAGTCCACTCATAACCCACACCTTTCGGAAGTTGTTCAATCAAATTTTCCATCTCAGTCATGGCTTGTCCTGAAGATATACCTGCTGCTGGACTGCCAGAAATACTCAATGATGGACGACCGTTGTAACGATTGTATTGTTGTGGGGAATGTTGCCAAATTGGAGTAATTATTTCAGACATTGAAACCAATTTACCGCTTTGACTGTTCACCTTAATCTGAAGAATATCTTCAATACTCATGCGTGATTTGGCATCAAGTTGCACAATGACTTGCTGCATACGGTCATGATTTGGAAAATCATTGATATACATCGAACCCATTGAGGTTGAAATAATATCGGTCACATCACTGAAATTAACACCTAATGCCTGCAATTTATCTCTATCAATTTTAAGCTGTACAGAACTGCCATCTGGCAAACCTTCAGGATAGACCTCCGCCACGATTTTACTTTGTGCTGCTAATGCTAAAAGCTGATCTTGTGCTTCTCTTAAAGCAGGCATGCCAATATTGCCACGATCTAATAATCTCAGTGAAAAACCAGATGAGTTACCCAATTCATCAATTGCTGGTGGTAACACAGACATGGTTTGACCTTCTGAACTTTCAGCCATCGCTATATTGGCATTATTCACGACTTCTTGTGCCGTAATAGTACGCTCTTCGAATGGCAATAGATTGGTAAAATACATCGCTGTATTCTGACCAGATCCACTAAAACCAAAACCTAAGACCGCCATATTGTCTTTAATCCCCGTTTCTTGGTCTAAATAATTTTGAAACTCAGCAACGACTTTACGGGTACGTTCTTGAGTTGCATCCGCAGGAAGTTGAATCGAAGTCATAAACCACCCCTGATCTTCTTCTGGCATAAACGCAGTCGGAACGTGTTTAAAACTAAAAATCAGCACAATGACAATGCCTAAGAAACATAACATTGCGAGGGTTTTATGTTTAATTACTTTAAATAAACTGCGTTCATAGCGATTGTTCAGCTTCTCAAAACTGCGATCAAACGATGCAAAAACACCCTTTTTCTGATGGTCTTGATCAATCGGTTTTAACATCGTTGCACATAACGCAGGGGTTAATGTCAGTGCAAGGAAAGCTGAGAATAAAATTGAAACCGACATGGTAATGGTGAACTGACGATAGATAATCCCCACTGAGCCTGACGCCAATGCCATCGGCAAGAATACAGCGGCTAACACTAAGGTGATGCCAATAATCGGATTGGTAATTTCCTTCATGGCTTTAGATGTGGCTTCAACTGGAGATAAGCCTTCTGTCGCCATAATGCGTTCAACATTCTCAATGACCACAATCGCATCATCGACAATAATCCCGATCGCAAGCACCATACCGAACATGGTCAGCACATTAATCGAAAAACCAGCAAGCAGCATGACTGAGAATGTGCCAAGCAATGCAATCGGTGCAACAATCGCCGGAATTAAGGTGTATCGAACATTGTGTAAAAAGATAAACATGACAATAAAAACTAATGCCATAGCTTCAAGCAATGTCATGATTACTTTTTCAATCGAGATTTTTACAAAAGGTGCAGTGTCGTAAGGTATAGAGAATTTCATACCATCAGGCAGTGCTGAACCTAACTGTTCAATTTTCGCTTTAACACCTTCTGCAGTCTTGACAGCGTTGGCACCAGGACTCATTTGTATCGCCACAGCTGTAGAGGCTTTGCCATTTTCTAAAATCGCAAAGTTATACATCTGTGCCCCGATTTCGACACGAGCGACATCCGACAGTCGAACATTGGCGCCATTTTGTTGAGCACGTAAACTAATTTTCTTGAATTGCTCTACAGTTTCTAATTGACCTTGAGCAGTTAAAGGAATAGTAATTTGTTGCCCCGTCAAAGCAGGAACATCACCAATACGACCTGGTGATATCGGCAAGTTTTGGTTTTGGATGGCTGTATTCACATCTTGAATACTCAATCCATAAGAAACCAAACGATCTGGATCGACCCAAATCCGCATGGCTTTTTCAGCACCAAAATTTTGGACTTTACCAACACCGTCAACCCGCTTTAATTCTTCAATCACATAGCGAGTCATATAGTCACTGACATCAATTTCACTATATTTGCCATTCGGTGAACTTAAGCCCACCATCATTAAAAAACCAGACGACGCAGCATCGACCATCAGCCCTTGTTGTCGCACTGTTTGAGGTAAGCGTGACTCAATGGCTTTAATTTTGTTTTGCACATCAATTTGTGCAAGTTCTACATCTGTACCTGGTTTAAATGTTGCGGTGATTGTTGCTGTTCCAGAACTATCTGAACTTGAACTGTAATAAAGTAAGTTTTTGACACCTGACATTTCCCGCTCAATCAAGGTCACAACACTATCATTCAATGTTTTTGGCGTAGCACCTGGATAGATTGCCGTAATACTAATCTGTGGTGGCGCAACACTTGGGAATCGTGCAATAGGTAACTTGGGGATGCTTAGTATACCCAACAGAATAATAAATAAAGCAATCACCCATGCAAAAATAGGACGCCTAATGAAAAATTGGGACATTATTGCTGTCCTCCATTTTCCTTAATATTTGTAGGTTGCCACTGCTTAATTTTTAATTTTTGCTCAGGCTGTATACGATCAGCCCCTTCAACAATGACTTTCTCACCTGCTTGTAACCCTTGTTTGATCACATAGTTATTTTGATAACGTTGACCAAGCTGAACAGGCTTGCTTTGCGCTAAACCTTTTTGATTAACAATCGTAACATTGGCTTTACCACTAATATCATGTTGAATCGCTTGTTCTGGAACTAGGAGCGCATTTTCAACTTGAGCTCGGCTCATATTGACTCGAACATACATGCCTGGCAAAAGTTTTTGATTTTCATTATTGGCTAAAATACGGATTGTGACATCACCCGTATCAGGATCAACTTTAGTATCCGAAAATAGGATTTCACCTGTAACGTTATAAGGTTTACCCTGACTATTTAGGATTTCAACCGTATGTTTGGTATTTGACACGTCACCTTGCTGTAAAGCTTCCTGTAGTTTTTCATAATCACTAATTGATTGCTTTACATCAACATAGACTTTATTAATCTGTTGTATTACGGCCATTGCATTAGTATCACCTTGACCAACTAATGCACCCTCAGTCACTAAGATTTCACCAATCGTTCCCGAGATAGGGGCTGTAACAGTCGCATATTTAAGATTAAGTTGTTGTCTGCTTAACATGGCTTGCATTTGCGCCACATCGGCTTTTGCTTTTTGATAATCTGCTTCGGTATTGTTGTATTCCTGCTGACTAACCGCATTTACTTTTACTAATTCAGTGTAGCGTTTTAACAGCACCTGCAAACGTGTCACCTCAGCTTGTGCACGGTTTAAAGTGGCTTGATTGCTTTTTACATCTGCCTGAAATATTTCAGAATTCAATTTAAAAAGCGGTTGACCTGCTTGCACATAAGAGCCTTGCTTAAAAAGTACTTTATCAACAATTCCACCTACTTGCGGGCGAATTTCAGCAATACGGTAAGCGACAACACGGCCTGGAAGATTTTCAATTAAATTCATGGAATGCGGTAATACCGTGATGGTACTGACAACCGCTGGTGGCATTTCTGTTGGGGACTGTTCAGCATCTTTGGCTTGTGTACAGCCGATTAAAAGTACAGTTGTAATAAGTATTGAACCTATTAAATGATAATGTGTTGACATGCTTTTTCAGAGGGGGGGTTTTAGATACTACTATTTTGAAATAGCAGTGTTTATGAATTGCTGATGTTGTGTGGAGATTGTGTGGAGATTGTGTGGAGAGATTAAAAGATTTATTTTTTAATGACACGCTTAAACAGCGTGGCTTGTAAATTAGTATAAATAATTTTGTTGTTCTACAATTTTGATCGTATCTTAGTTTTTTCTCATAGTTCATGAACTTTAAAATTCTAAACCAAGACTAATATTTATATAAGCAATTGAAAATACAATACATAGTTTCTTTATACACTTATGAAGTGAACTTTAGGTGAACATAAGTTAAATAGAAATTTTTAATTAGTTCAGCACAAACGTACAATCTTTAAGGCCTATAACTCGATACCGTTCTCTCTTTGATGTTTATTGCTATCTAATTGAGTGAACTCTGTGGAAATATTTCTTTATACATTAAGCGTTATGTATAGCCCAGGCCCTGTAAATTTTATGGGGCTAAATTCTGGCCTTACAGGTCAATTAAAAAAGACTATAGGATTTTACCTAGGCATTGGTTTCGCCATGTTGATCTTATTCGTATTGTTTGGCTATATAGGTGAAGCTGTTATTCCACATGGATTGATTCATTATATTGCTTTAGCGGGTGCAATTTATACATTCTACTTGGCTATAAAAATGATTAGGGCGAATGTAGAAACAACTCAACAGCAAGAAAGCCATCTAACATTCTTAAATGGCTTATTTATTCAGTTATTAAATCCAAAAGCCATTCTCGTCATTCTACCTGTTACGACAATTATGTACCCTGCAGCCAAAATCACAGGAATCATGATCTTGATAGTTTCTTTACTGATTTCACTTGGTGCTGTTGGCGCACCATTCACCTATGCTCTGGTTGGAAAAGTATTAGGCAACAAAATTGCTAATCCTATCTGGTTTAATCGGCTAAATAAGCTGATGGGTATACTCTTGATTTTATCAGGGCTTTTTATGTTCAAAGATTTTCTTAATGGAATAAATCTGCTGTAGGACAAATTAGCCGTTCAAATCGAACGGCTATCTTTTAATATTTATCATTTTCCATTGAGTGGGAGTTAAACCAAATGTTTTTATAAAATGTCTGGTCATATGACTCTGATCAAAAAAGCCTGCATTTAAAGCAGCATTAACAATAGACTCCCCTTGAGCAAGGTAGAACTTAACTGTTTCTAAGCGACGCATGATCATATAACGGTGTGGGCTAGTTCCAAATAATAATCGGAAATCACGAGAAAGGCTCCAGCGGTCACGATCAGCATGTTTCTCTAAATCTGACAAACTTAAGTTTTCATGTGGATACGCCAAAATACACTCACGCGCTCTCTCTGCTGCCTTGTAGTCAAATTTTTTGTTTTGGTTAGATGAAGTATCTGAAATTTCACACAGTGTAGTTGCCAAATCAAATAGAGCATCTTCCTCTTCTAGGGTATCCATATAATTATTTATATTATTTAGAAAGCTATCCATTGCCCTAAACAGGCGAATATCATTACTTAAGCCATGTCTGATAAAAGGCAAAGGTTTACCCTTTAAAATGGTTTGGATCATCGCTGGTTCGATGTAAATCATTCTATAGCGATAGCCATCTAATGTTCCTGATTCACCATCATGCTTTTCATCCGGGTGTAGAACCATAGTCATGCCTGGCAAGCTATGTTGCAATGTACCTTTGTAATGAAAGTTTTGAACTCCGGAAAGAGTCCTGCCAATAGCATAAGTATCATGTCGGTGAGGTTTATAAGCATAATTGGAAAGAAATGCTTCAATTCTTTCTAATTTATGATTTTGAGTGGGGGATCTCACAATCCAATTATTTCCACTGGAGAAATCAGGCATAATTGATGGCCAATTTTTCGTAGATTCTATTGTAGATTATTTTTCACTTTTCCTAAAATTAACATAATACACGTTATACGTAATGCTTGATATTTCTCTTTAAATATCATTATATTAAAGCAAGCCGTTCTGAAATATAGGGCACCAGCAGAGCGGCTTTTTATTGATTATTCATGTTCCACGCTTAAAATTCGAACAGTGTTTCATGATTTTTATAAGTTAAACTAAATTTAGTTGCTAATCCCAATAAGCTATTCACTAACTTGTAAATATCGGTATACC
>NZ_VOZA01000070.1:0-10328 GCF_013420015.1 Acinetobacter sp. YH12039
TGTATGAGGGATAAGGGCAAATTGTAGGTTTTATCTCAGGTTCAAATTTAAGATTTTAGCAGCACTCCAAACTCTACAATTTGCGTATAGTGGTAGCTAATCACTATATCAATCAAGATACAAGCAGCACTCGGAAGCTGTGTAACCGCATTGGTTAAACGTAAACTTGGTCGATTTTCTGAAAGGCGGTTATTGTTATATCCCAAATCACCAGATAGGCGGAGACGATCTCCTTTGTAATCCGCAGCAATCAAAGCCAATCCAAGCGTTTTCTTTTCTTGGTCAATCTCGGTTCCTCCATCATGGTAAGCGGTATTGACCCGCACTCCAAATTGATCATCTGTCCCAAAGCGACATGATACATCCGATGCCACATAGGCACCATTGAAGTTTGTACCCACCGTCACACGTGTTAATGGATCATTACTGGCACGTTTCGGAAGTAAGTTAATTGAACCACCAATTCCTGTTCCACCTGGGATTGCACCATTTAAAAATGCCGAAGCGCCTTTAAAGACTTCTACCCGCTCAAACAGTTCTGTTGGAATATATTGGCGTGGCAATATGCCATACAGGCCGTTATATGCAGTATCATCAGATGCCAATGTAAAACCACGAATAAAATAGGCTTCTTGAAAGTTCCCATAACCTTTGGCCGTACGCACACCCGCATCTGCTTGTAGCACATCCCCGACGCTTTTCGCTTGGCGGTCTTGAATATATTGCTGGGTATAACTGGTGATATTAAATGGTGTTTCTAAATTTTTCTGATTACCAAAAATACCCACTTTACCACCTGTGGCGACTTGCCCCCCTGCATAAGGCTTCATTAAACCATTTGCAGAAGCATCCGCACTGACGACCACATTAATGGCTTCTAGCGTTTGAACTTCAGTAGTATCGATATTGGCAGCGGGATGTTCCTTTTCAGCGATTTCATTCGCATAAACATATGTGAACCCTTGTGTAGCACACGCCATCATCACACAGAGCTGCTTCATTTTTAACATTGGGAGAATGATCCTAGAAAATACGCCCACATAATAAATGATAATGATTAGCATTTATTCTTTCATTTCATCTTTTTCGATGCTTTTTATTTATTACTTTTTATTTTTTAATTGTAATTTTTTATTAAGCTCAACTTAACGAATTACACTCACCTGATTGCCGAAGAGCGATTTCATTCATCAAATACACAAGGATTAAGTAATTTAATTGCCACTCATGAAACTAATCTCCAAACTTCATCTATCAGATGGAAACCCGAAAATTACAGATCATTCGGGGAGCTTAGAACGATAATTAACATGTGCCTTCTGCTATAGGCTTATTGAGGTGGATCAATAGCAAATTCATGCTCAACGGTATAACTGAGATTTTTATCAACCATCGGAATAGGTTCAAGTCGCGCAACCAATAGGGATTTTTGTACTTTTTGATCAAAGCTTTTAGAGCCTGAACTTGCGATGAGTTTTGAACTACCAATGTAGCCTGTTGCAGCAATCACGGTGAGCTGTAGTTTGACAGGATGCTTATACGCTTTCTTCTCAGACGTAGACAGCACATATTGCGGTGCATTTACCCAAGAGACTTCATAGATTTTCGGTTTTACATGTGGATCAATTACATCAGCAACACGTGTAGGTTGATATTCTTCAACAGGTGTTTTTAATAATTTCAATAATGTGTTGACCCGAGCATCTGTCGTGCGGTCTAGATTGCTGGCATCAACAGACGTTTTTGCAGATTCAGAAGCGTTCAAATTGCTATCTGCCCACGCTGTACTCAAACAAACGGGTAAAAAAACCGTTAAAACACAAATTCGACGTTTAACCATCTGCTTAAACAATGTTATGACCTTCAAATAAAGAGCCGTCAGTATAAAACATCCAAAAAAAATAAAGACGCTTTCGCGCCTTTATATCAACCTCAGTTCCGCCAATAATTCACTTTATTTTGACTGAGCCAAAGCTTTTTCAATGTCTTCATTCAATGTTTCAGGCTTGGTCGTGGGTGCATAGCGGTTCAAGACCTGACCATTTTTCCCAATTAAAAACTTCGTAAAATTCCACTTAATGCCATTTCCCAATACGCCTTTCGAGTTATTGGTTAAGTAACGGAAAATCACATGCGCTTCAGGGCCTTTTACATTCACTTTGGCAAACATCGGGAAAGATACGCCATAGTTTTTTTGACAAAACGCGCCAATTTGATCATTCGAACCCGGATCTTGTCCGCCAAATTGGTTGCATGGAAAGCCTAAAACTTCCAAACCTTGATCTTTATATTGTTCGTAAATTTTCTCCAAACCTGCAAATTGCGGAGTAAACCCACATTTGCTGGCTGTATTTACAATTAATAAAACCTTGCCTTCATAATCTGCAAAGGATTTATTACTTCCGTCCAGTAATTCTGCTTCAAACTGGTGAATGGTGGTCATGGATAAGTTTCCTCATCATTTTTTTCTTTTGTTTCTAATTCTAAGGATGCCGAATTAATACAATAACGTAATCCAGTCGGCTGTGGGCCATCAGCAAAAACATGCCCTAAGTGAGCGTCACAATGATGACAAACAATTTCTGTTCTGACCATACCGTGTGTCGTATCTACATTTTCTTCCACCGCAGCAGGTTCAATTGGCTTATAAAAGCTCGGCCAACCACAACCGCTATCGTATTTTGTTTCAGAAGAAAAAAGCGGTTCCCCGCAACAACGACATACATACGTGCCAGCTTGTTTCGTATTCCAATATTTTCCAGTGAAAGCTTGCTCCGTGCCTTTCTGACGCGTTATGCGAAACTCTTCTGGTGACAATTCTCTTTGCCATTCTCTTTCTGTTTTATTGAGTTTTCCCATGATGACGTCCCTTTATATCGTGGTATTTAAAATAGGATAATCCTATATTTACGTCATTCATTCTTAAATTTCTAGTCTTTATTCAACAATTTACAAAATCTATATAATGACCAAAAAAGCAAAAGGTAAGCAAATATAAAATCATGGTAAGCAAAATACCAAATTAAATGCTTTTTTGTGAGCAACTTTAGTGATAATCTTAGCCCTACTCTTGCTCAGGATTAAAAAATGTCGCAGAAAAAGAGCGTAATTTTTAAAAATCTGCTGCCCGTGATCAAACAATATCAACAGGCAGGGTTTACGCATGAAAAAATAGTTGCTTTACTCAGAGACGAACATCATCTCGATTTAGTAACGACCGAGACATTTAAAAGCTATTTATACCGTTATGCAAAAGTGACCTCCACTCTTTCCGAGAATATAAAAATGCCGAATACGTTTAACACCCCCCGCGAAATTAAGAAATCGTCTAAGCTCGAGCATGTTTGCTACGACATTCGCGGACCTGTGTTACGAGCGGCCAATGAGATGGAAGAGGCTGGCCATAAAATTATTAAATTAAATATTGGTAACCCTGCTCCTTTTGGTTTTGAAGCACCTCAAGAAATTATTAACGACGTGGCACTCAACTTGCCAAATGCAATCGGTTATACCGACTCAAAAGGCATCTTCCCTGCGCGTAAAGCGATTTGTCAGTATTATCAACAAAAAGGCATCTTAAACATGCACGTGAATGACGTGTATGTCGGAAATGGCGTATCTGAACTGATTGTGATGGCAATGCAAGGCTTGCTTGATGATGGCGACGAAATGCTAGTGCCTATGCCGGATTATCCGCTTTGGACAGCGGCAGTTAACCTTTCTGGCGGTACTGCTATTCACTATAAATGTGATGAAGAAAATTTCTGGTATCCAGATATTGCCGACATGGAAAGTAAAATCACCCCGAATACTCGCGGTATCGTGGTGATTAATCCGAACAACCCAACAGGTGCGGTTTACCCACGTCATGTGCTTGAGCAAATTGTGGCTCTTGCGAAGAAATACGACTTAATTTTGTTTGCTGATGAAATTTACGACAAGATCGTTTATGACGGTATTGAACATGTTTCTGTTGCGTCATTGGCAGGTGATCAGTTGTGTATTTCTTTCAATGGCTTATCGAAAGCATACCGAATTGCAGGTTACCGTTCGGGCTGGATGGCAATTACAGGCGATAAATCACGTGCGCTCGACTACATTGAAGGTTTAGACATGTTGGCGTCGATGCGTCTGTGTGCCAACCACCAAGCGCAATATGCGATTCAAACAGCTTTAGGCGGTTATCAATCAATTAATGATCTCATCCGTCCGGGCGGCCGTTTATATGAACAACGTAACATTGCTTGGGAAATGTTGAATGATATTCCAGGTGTATCTTGTGTGAAACCAGAGGGTGCAATGTACTGCTTCCCTAAATTGGATCCTGAAATTTACCCAATCCAAGACGATGAGAAATTCATGTTAGATTTCCTCCGTGCTGAAAAAGTGCTTTTGGTTCAAGGTACAGGTTTTAACTGGCCGACACCTGATCATTTCCGTGTGGTGTTCTTGCCTGCTGAAAATGAACTACGTGAAGCACTCACTCGTTTAGGTCGTTTCTTGGCGAAAATGCGTTAATTCATAAGTGCTTTAAAAATAAAAAACCGTACGACGTGTACGGTTTTTTATTACTGTATCTTTAAATTTGACTTCTTACTGTACTCACACCACAGCTATCTTTTTGAATAGTTAAGTTTTTAATAATTTATTTTGAGCTTAGACCTTAGTCAAAACTTTAAGATCTGTTGATTTTTCTATAGCCTATTCATGTTATTTTTTAACCAATCATAAAAATACATGAGTACAGGATGTTCTCTAACAAAATTAAACTGAGCCTATTTCTCTGTCTAAGCATGTGCCTAGGCATCGGGATATTACGTTTTTCCTATACCGCACTCCTCCCTTCAACCCGTGAAGCATTTGGTTGGAGCCCAAGTTTTGCCAGCATCTTAGGCAGTGCCAATTTGCTCGGCTACTTGATCGGTGCATTTTGGGCCATGAAATTACCCCAAAATAAAAGCATGGTGAATTATATCCAACTCGCAGCTATTGCAGGGACACTCAGTTTGCTCAGTTGTGCATTTTCAGGTTTTTCAGAACTTTGGTATAGCACTTGGCGCGTTATTTCAGGGATCAGCGGCGGCTTACTAATGATCCTCTCCCCAAGTGTCGTGGCCCAATGTTCACAGCTTCAAGACCGCTTTAAAATCAACTTTATTGGTTTCAGTGGTATTGGCTTAGGGGTGTTAATGGCAACGCTATTTTTGCCTTACATCCAAGATATTTCGACAATGTGGGCTTGGTTGATTTTGTTTTCTTTTTCAAGCCTGATTTGTATGTTACTCAGCGTGCTTTTGAAGAGTTTTAAATTACAGCTCACAACACTCACCGCGATTCCTGCAGTAGAACATAAAGTCGATGGAATTTTCTATTGTCTCTTAATTGTGTATAGCACCAGTGCATTTGCTTACGTGCCCCATTCATTATTTTGGATTGACTATTTAACTCACACCCTACACCTGAGCCCGATCGGGATCAATTTCAATTGGATTTTATATGGTCTAGGAAGTGCTTTAGGAGCCTTTGCTGCTTACTGCTTGGCACAAAAACTGGGGAATATTAGCGCTCTTAAAATTTTATATAGCAGCTATGTCTTCGCGATTTTTATAGCAATTATTAATATCCATCCACTGTTTACTTTTTTATCTTCTTTTGCTACAGGCTTGCTCAATCCGGCAGTGGTTTTTCTCACCTCGTATACCATTTTGCAAATCTATGGTAGCGCCTATAAAAAGCTCTGGAGTATAGCAACCCTGTGCTTTGCATCTATTCAATTGATCGGTGGTTTAAGCTTTAGCTTCTTACAGAGAATTGGTATTGATTATTCACAACAATTTATTTTGGCAACCTGTGTACTCTGCATTGGAACACTACAGCTCTTTTGGTTCACTCGCACAGCAAAATTGAGCAAAAATCTCATATAGACATGTTACAAGACATTCAACTCAATCCCCCACATAAAGAAAAGACCTACATGAATAGGTCTTTTCTTTTTTGATAGATAGTGGACGGACTAAGCTTTTTTCAGCTTTTTCTTTAATTTTTTCAGAGCAGAATTATGCTTTGAAATTTTGTTCAACCTCGCTTTAATTTCCTTTTTAAGTGATTTGGTTTTCTTAGACAAATTCATCTCTTTCTCGTCTACGTATAAAACTTAAATTTCGTTCAATTAAAAAATCGTTAGACCAAATGAACTTTGACTTACAAAGTCTTTAGTATATTAATGATGTTGTTGACGCTGATTTCGTTGATGCGGCTGTTGTTTCTGTTTCTTTTGTTGGTCTTGTTGCTGCTGTTGCTGTTGCTGTTGCTGTTGCTGTTGCTGTTGCTGTTGCTGATCATTTTGCTGCTGTTGTTGATCAGATTGTTGGTTTTGTTGATGCTGTTTACGAGACATTTCATTTCTCCTTTTCATAACAAGTATCGCAATGTATTTCCACTAGGTGTACTTCTACTAAAGGACAACAACCAATGTACCGCTAATTTTCAAGGATCAAAGCCGATAAATGTTTCGAATTACGTCATTGTAAAATTTCTGGAGAATAATTAATTTGAAATCAATCCCCCCTCTATTTTCTGCATTACTTAAGTTCACTCGAATAGTGTGGTTTTAAACTTTTAGTAACATGACAAGCATGCCAGACCATCTGAATGACTGCGTAAAGTCATCTTTTTATCTCGTTTTTTAATGGTATTGAGAAGCTATGATTCTATGTTATTAAAGTTTAGTCCTAAAAAAGGACTGAATCATTCAGTCCTTTTTATACATCTAGCTTTTTTACACCTAGATTAGCAAATAAACTTAGTCCATATGCTCAATGATGGCTTGTCCAAACTCCGAACAACGTAATAGTTTTGCACCTTGCATGAGTCGTTCAAAATCATAGGTCACCGTTTTGGCTTCAATGGCACCTGCGATCCCTTTAATAATTAGATCTGCCGCTTCAGTCCAGCCCATATTTCGCAGCATCATTTCTGCAGACAGAATAATAGACCCAGGGTTTACTTTGTCTTGACCCGCATATTTAGGTGCAGTGCCATGTGTCGCTTCATAAACTTGTACCGCGCCACCAATATTGGCACCCGGTGCAATACCAATGCCGCCAACTTCAGCCGCCAAAGCATCTGAAATATAGTCACCGTTTAAATTTAGGGTAGCAATGACTGAATAATCGGTCGGACGCATAAGAATCTGCTGTAAAAAAGCGTCCGCGATCGCATCTTTAATCACGATTTCTTTGCCCGTTTTTGGATTTTTTATTTTGACCCAAGGACCACCATCTAGCAATTCACCACCAAAGCGCTCAAGTGCGACTTCATAACCCCACTCTTTAAACGCCCCTTCGGTATATTTCATGATATTACCTTTGTGCACCAAAGTGACATTCGGCTTATCATTATCAATGGCGAATTGAATAGCTTTACGTACCAAACGCTGAGAACCTTCTTTAGATACAGGCTTAATCCCGATACCGCAATTTTCCTCAAAGCGAATCTTAGTGACGCCCATTTCCTCTTTAAGAAATTTGATCATTTTCTTGGCTTCAGGCGAATCTGCTTTCCATTCGATCCCTGCGTAAATATCTTCTGAGTTCTCTCGGAAGATCACCATGTCTGTACGTTCAGGATGCTGAACAGGTGAAGGAACGCCCTTAAACCAACGTACTGGGCGCACACAGACGTAGAGATCTAATTCTTGACGTAGTGCAACATTTAGCGAACGAATGCCACCACCGACAGGCGTCGTTAACGGCCCTTTAATTGAAACCACAAATTCGCGTAAAGCCTCAAAGGTTTCTTCGGGCATATAGGTGCCATAAATTTTATTGGCTTTTTCACCACAATAGACTTCCATCCATTCTATGGCACGTTTTCCACCATAAGCTTTTTGTACTGCGGCATTCACCACGGTTTTCATCACGGGCGTGATATCAACACCTATACCATCGCCTTCAATAAACGGAATAATTGGATTATTGGGAACATTGAATGATAAGTCTGAATTTACTGTAATTTTTGTCCCATCCACTGGAACGACGATCTTCTGATAACCCATTTTTATGATCCTCCCTGAGAAGCGAGTGAAAAAATAATTGCTGTTTGATAAGACTTTTAATTGCGCTTCACGCATAATACTCTAAAGCAAATCTACCTTTTTTGAGATTTAGATGGGAAATAGCTGCATTTCCCTATTGAATAAATCTTAACCAATTTGAATTATTGTATTTAATAGAAGTTATTTCCTATGAAAATCGTCATCTTAAACAAGCCATATGACGTGCTCTCCCAATTCCGTAAAGACGAAGCGCATATGACCATATCTGACTTCGTGGATGATCCTAGTCTACGTATTGCAGGTCGTTTAGATATGGACTCTGAAGGTTTGGTATTTTTAACTGATCATGGTGGTTTAAATCAGTACATTACCAACCCTGAAAATAAAAAGTTCAAAACCTACTTAGTGCAAGTCGATGGTGACATCACAGAAGATGCGCTTGAACAATTGCGTAAAGGCGTTGAGCTGAAAGACGGTATGACTTTGCCAGCCAAGGCCATCAAAGTTCAACAACCTGAATGGTTATGGGAACGTGATCCTCCTGTACGTTTCCGTGCAAACATTCCAACCTCTTGGGTTGAAATCCAAATTTGTGAAGGCCGTAACCGCCAAGTTCGTCGTATGACTTCAGCAGTGGGTTTCCCGACTTTACGTTTAATTCGTACACGTATTGGTGCAATCGATTTAGTTCAATTGGCTTTAGAACCAGGTGAAACCAAAGAAATTGAGCCTTTACTGTACCCTGACTTTCAAAACGTACCTGCAGAAGAACCTTACCGTTCGCGCTCTTATGTGAAAAAACCAGGCGGTACAGGTGGTAAGCCAATGGTTCGTAAGAATAAAGATGGCTCAGTGAAAAAGTCTGGTACAAAACGTATCTGGCAAATGGATGAGAGCGAAAAACCAAAACGCCGTACCAATGGTACAACTCGTCCGAATACTAAAGCCCCTCGTGGCCGCGGTCGTAACGGACGTTGATAAAAAGCTTCAAAAATGGCCTACAATCTACGTAGGCCTTTACATTTTTTTATAAACCTAACAATTATTTAAGATTATTTTCATATTTCGACACTATAATAAGTTATAATAATATAAACGTTGATTATTTGAACTTCAAAAATGAGCAGCACATCTACACACAATAGAAGCAAAGTATTAATTATTCATGACAACCGAATTGGACATTTAAATCCTGCTCTCGCTGTTAGTGAAATGATTGAGAAGCGCTTTTATCTACAATCTGAGCAGTTTGCAATTCCTACTTTACCTAAGCGTACAGTGAGCGTTTTTAAGAAACTGTCTCATTTCCCGAATTTATTTCGCACACTCGGGCGCTTATACTTTAAATTCTTGCCAAGAAATTTAGAGCATACCGACGTTATCGTCTGCTCAGGTATGCCTAATTTAATTTATGCCGCTTATTTATCTCAACGTTTCAATATCCCACTTATTTATGCAGGCGGTACACGTAAATTTAATTGGCGACTTATTGATTGGACTATTACGACGATTCCAGAAGATCATTCTGGTAGACAAATCATTATTCCTACAGGTGCTGTACCTTCTAAAATTACTCGCTTAGCGCATATTCCGTCGAATCATGAAGCATGCCTGTTAATTGGTGGACCGACAAAAGAGTACCCTTTTACCCATCAAGACTTTGAAGAGATGATTCAGCAATTTGTTCAATTCGCAGATCACCATCAAATTCAGGCGTCAGTCGTATGTTCTCGTAGAACACCTGCGTTATCAGAACATGTGATTCAAATGTTAAAAGATAAAAATATTGAGCTTGTGAATACTTATTCTAAAACTTCTATTTGCGATGTGTTAAAGCGAAGTGAATATATTTTTGTTACTGAAGATAGTGCAACGATGTTATCCGAATCAATCCAAACCGGTCGTATTGTGATTTCAATTTGTCGTGAATATTCTGAAAAAGATGAAATTATTCAAAATTATTTAGATCTCGAATTAATACAACGTAAAACTATTGGGCAGATTACTGAAGCTGCATATATCAAGCCAAAATTAAATGCTCAGCATATTGAACAAATCGTGACTCAACAACTTGCAGAAGATTTGAGGGCAAAATCCCAAGAACTAAGCTTTTATAAATGTCATGCAAAAAAAGCTGTTATCTATTAGATTTCTTTCATAAGTCATTTTTCACTCAGCTCTAAGTTATAAATTCCAGCAATTAGATTGAATCTCAATGCTAGTCTTTTGCCTCGATTGCGATATCGCTCAGCAAGAATTTTGAAGGTTTTCA
>NZ_VOZA01000006.1:0-145289 GCF_013420015.1 Acinetobacter sp. YH12039
CTCATGAAATACGGTATTCTGATGTGACAAAACCTGAATCCTGGTCGTTAAAGTGTTTGTTTGCACTCATATTTTAACTGTTAGGACTCAGGTTTTTTTATTTAAAGCAAACTATGGGACAGCAGTGCCTTAAAAGGTGGTTTTTTTATTCAAAGATAAAACTTAAAGCAAGCCAGGATTACCTTGAGCTGGATCAGTTGCACGAGCAGCTTGCGCATCCGCTACAGTTAAGCCTAATGCTTTTGCAACACCTTCACCATAAGCTGGATCACATGCGTAACAGTTACGGATATGACGGTATTTAATGAAGTCGAGTGCATCGCCCATTGCGCCAGCAGTGTTATTAAACAATGCTTGTTTTTGTTCATCATTCATTAAGTTGAATAATGCACGTGGTTGACTGAAATAGTCGCTGTCATCTTCACGATAATCCCACAAGTCAGCATCACCAGTAATTTTCAATGGTGGTTCTTTGTATTGTGGTTGCTCTTGCCATTGGCTGAAGCTGTTTGGTTCATAATGCGGTGTTGCACCATAGTTACCATCCATACGGCCTTGACCATCACGACGGTTGGAATGAACAGGGCAACGTGGTGCATTTACAGGAATTTGGTAATGGTTTACACCCACGCGATAACGTGCAGCATCAGCATAGTTGAATAAACGCGCTTGCAGCATACGGTCAGGTGAAAAACTAATGCCCGGCACCAAGTTACTTGGTGCAAAAGCGGCTTGTTCAACATCTTGGAAATAGTTTTCAGGGTTACGATTGAGTTCGAATTCACCCACTTCAATCAACGGATAGTCGCCTTTAGGCCATACTTTGGTTAAATCAAATGGGTGATAAGGTACTTTTTCTGCATCAAGTTCAGGCATAATTTGAACGTACATTTTCCATTTTGGAAAATCGCCGCGTTCAATTGCATTGAACAGATCGGTTTGTGAGCTTTCACGGTCTTTGGCAATAATCGCTTCAGCTTCAGCATCGGTTAAGTTTTTAATGCCTTGTTGAGTGCGCATGTGGAATTTAACCCAGAAGCGTTCATTATTGGCATTAATAAAACTGAAAGTATGACTGCCAAAACCATGCATATGACGGTAACCATCTGGAATACCGCGGTCAGACATCACAATCGTAACTTGGTGTAGAGCTTCAGGTAGTAAAGTCCAAAAATCCCAGTTATTAGTTGCACTACGCTTATTGGTTTTAGGATCGCGTTTTACTGCTTTGTTTAAGTCAGGGAATTTACGAGCATCACGTAGGAAGAAGACAGGTGTGTTATTACCAACTAAATCCCAGTTACCTTCTTCAGTATAGAATTTAAGGGCAAAACCACGAATATCGCGTTCTGCATCTGCAGCACCACGCTCACCCGCTACGGTAGAGAAACGAGCAAAAAGTTCAGTTTTTTTACCAACTTCTGAGAAAATTTTAGCACGAGTATATTGGGTAATATCGTTAGTTACGGTAAACGTACCGAAGGCACCAGAACCTTTGGCGTGCATACGACGCTCTGGAATTACTTCACGAACGAAATTACCAAGTTTTTCATTAAGCCATAGGTCTTGGGCAAGTAAAGGACCACGTGCACCTGCCGTCATACTGTTCTGGTTGTCTACAACAGGAGCACCAGCATCAGTTGTTAGGTGGGTGACAGGACATTTTTTAACGTCGTCGCTCATTGAGTATCTCCATTATTATAATCATGTATTAAAGTTGGGAGTTATAACCTTATCAATTGATAACACGCTCAATAGCACATGACATTAACCGTTTTGTTAATTCATTTTAAAGTGACAATGTGACAACAGTTTTTCTCTCATTCTAAAATTTTTCAAGCAACAATCAATCGAAGAGAAGTCATAAAACTGTAGCCGTTAAAAGCTTAAAAATCTTTATATACTTATTGACTCTAAAGCTTTCTGTGGCTTTTGACAAATGGAAAAATAGTTTTGAATAAATGGTTAATTCGATTGATTAAGTTATTGAATTTATATTATTTATTTATATATTTTGTTTTAATATTTTATCCATGAATTAAACTCAAATATATAGCTATGAAGGTAGAACAGGACGAAGTATCTAAATCCATATTTTTATTATGGATTTTGGCCTTAATATAGGTTTTTTAGCTGATTCTAGTTAATGAAAGACATTTTTATGTTGTTAATATTGCAGAGCTTTTCAACATTAAAGACATTATTTAATACTTAAAATAAGCTAAAAATACAGCTGAAGAAATATTGGCAAGTGGTCTAAGTTGTTTTAGAAAATTGTAAATAAATTCTTTATGGGGTGATGGTTGGCACACCTATCTTTATTGTTGTCAGGTCAGGTGTTGTCACTCCAGCTTGAATCGATTCCTACATCATATCAACATACTAGGCAACCTTACGTGATCGCATATCGTAGTTGAGGGGGTTAATGACGAACCCATTTTGACCTCGGGATATATTTTACGCCCAAAAGGATAAGCACTTAAACAAGACTGGACCGTATTGGCATGAGCACATGGCACGACTGTGTGGCTGATACAAGTGCTCCTTCAAGTGATTATACAATGGGCCTGTGTATAGTTTGCAACTAGTCATAGATGGTGCAATCGACAGTTGTTTGAGGCATGGCTATGTAGTGGTTACAACAGATTATCAAGGACTGGGTAAGCCAAAACTGCACCCTTATATGAATGTAGTCAGTTAAGTTTATAATTTGGTGGATTCTGTACATGCACTGCATTCTTGCAAGCCGAAGCAATTTAATAAAGACTGGATGGTGATGGGGCATAGTCAATGTGCTGCAGCTGCTATTGCGGTTGCAGCTCAGGGGCAAAAAGATGCGCTTGAATTGAATCTTAAAGCTGCAATACCCTTGGCACCGGGTGGTTATCAATATGAATGTATTGCTGAATACGTAGAAACCAATCCAAATCCAGATACCAATGTAGCGGCATTTTTCCCCATCGTGTTGTTGGGAGCAGCCGAAGCAGATCGATCAATGTAGATCAACAGGTTAGTCCAGATATGAAGTCTTTACTAAATCAGGCCCGTAAACGCTGTTTATCAGAACTAAAAAATTAGTTAAAACAAGCACCTCAGCCAATCTTTTTAAAAAATTCAGACTTAAGGCCATCCCTAAGCTATTTAAAACGGCAGTCGATTGAATATATGACCCTAACCGTAACACTGATGTTTGTTTAAGGCGTCGCAGACCATTTGTCGATCACCTTGGTACTCAAAGTTATTACCAGAAAGTGTGCAAATAAAAATTGCCAGTAGTCTATCAGGCGATCCCAAATGGCTATCATCGTGGTGCATTAGGCCATAGTCCAAAATATACGGCTGAATTTTTAAAGAGCTTACAACTGGCCAGCATTGCAAAGGCGTATAAATGAGACAAGTAAGCTGGCAATAAAAGCTTAACTTCTAAAGCACTTTTATTGACGGATGAAACAAGTGATGAATGATTTTCTTCTACCGTAAAAATGAATTTCCTAAATATCTAAAATAACTGGTTTAAGAGCCGATTTTTTGTAAATAACATGACTTTATTTTATTCACCGATGCATTTGAAACATCATTAGACTTGTCCGCGAAGTCTAATCGCGCAACATATGAATTATATCTCGCTTTAATTCATCCCACTCCCCAAAATCAGGCTCAATCAATAAAGTTTGCGACACAAAGCCATAACACACCCGCTGCATATTTAAAGCCATCTGTTTGAGCTGTTCATCATCCTGTATAAATGGCTCAAGCATACTGCGCCACATTTGCACCATCATGGCATAACTCTTACGGTAACTTTCAATATCTGAAATCTGCCGTTCTAACAAAAACACCTGTGACCATAAAAACTGCTGTGCTTGAATTTGCTCAATTTGAAAATGAATAATTCGCTCTAAATAAGTCTGAAACTTCAAATCTGTGGATAACTTGATCAAGCTATGTGCATAACTTTTTAAGCTTTCCGCATTGTGTTTCACATGTAAATGAATGGTTAGCGCAATCAAATCTTCCTTTTTAGAAAAATATTCATAGAACGTTCCCAAGCCCACGCCTGCAAGGTCGGTAATTTCCCGAATGGTAATTTGGCTGGCAGGACGCTCATGCAAAAGCCGAACAAAACTGTCCTGTAAGGCTTCTTGCGTCAGTTTGGCACGTGATTGACGTGGCTTACGCCGTATTTGAATGGCTGAATGCTTCATATTTTTAAGCGCGGAAAACCGAACGTCTATGCTTTAAATTTTCTCTATACTGAAATGAAAAGCCAACAAGAACAAGCGGAAAATATAGACGATGAATACATTAGAACAGACATGGATGACGCATCAAATCAGCAACCAATTTGATGAACTGGAAAACTACAATCTATTTTCAAGCGATACGGTTTTACATGAAATCTTAAAGCGCTATGGCAGCCACGATCAGCCGATCTTATGCGAAATGGGCAAAGTGGCAGGTTCGAGTGAATACTTTCAGCATGGGGCTTTAGCCAACAAACATACCCCAATTTTACATGCCTTCGATGCGCGAGGCCGCCGTACTGACTTTATCGAGTTTCATCCTTCATGGCATAAATGGATGGGACTCAACCGCCAGTTTGATACCCATGCACATCCATTTAATCAGCCAAATTCCAAGGCAAAATGGGTGGAGTGGGCAGCACGTTTTTATTTAGCAGGTCAGGTCGAGTGCGGCAATTTATGTCCAAATTCAATGACGCTCGGCAGTATTCCACTCATTCAGCGCGAACCTGAACTATGGGCGAAAATTGGCGAGAAACTACTATCGACTGAATATGATGAACGCGATGTACCGATTGCGCAGAAAAAGTCGATTTGGCTCGGTATGGGCATGACCGAAAAGCAGGGCGGTTCAGATGTACGTGCTAATGAAACTATAGCTGTGCCTGTGGCAGAAACAGGACGAGGCAAAGCTTATTTACTCACGGGGCATAAATGGTTTTTCTCTGCACCGATGTGTGATGCGCATTTGGTGGTGGCAAAAACCGAACAAGATGGCTTGGCTTGTTTCTTTGTGCCGCGTTGGTTGGAAGATGGCACGAAGAATAATATTCAGGTGCAACGCCTAAAAGAAAAAGTCGGTAACCGCAGTAATTCAAGCTCGGAAGTCGAATTCAAAAATGCATGGGGCATTATGATTGGTGAGGCAGGGCGTGGCATTCCAACCATTATTGAAATGGCGAATTATACCCGTCTGACCTGTTCGGTCGGTTCGAGCGCCATGCTGCGTCAAGCTTTGGTGCAATGCATTGCCTATACTCGTCAGCGTCAGGCTTTTGGTAAACATTTGATTGAACAACCCTTAATGCGTGCAGTTTTGGCAGATTTGGCTTTAGAGAGTGAAGCAGCGACGCAGCTCAGTTTTCATTTGGCGCAGTGCTATGAATCAGATGATGCCTTGTCTGTGGCATGGAAACGCATTATGACCCCAGCAGCTAAGTTTTGGATTTGTAAACGTGCAGTCGAACTAACTGGTGAGATGATGGAAGTCTTTGGCGGCAATGGCTATGTCGATAACGGCATCATGGCGCGCATCTTTAAAGAAGCACCTGTGAATACCATTTGGGAAGGTTCAGGCAATGTCATGTGCCTAGATGTGCTGCGTGCGATTGGGCGTGACCCTGAATCTATTGAAGTGCTGTTTAAAGATTTGGCGAGTACAGCAAGTACAGATGAAAGCTTGCAAACAGAATTGCAGGACTTGTTCAGGTTGTTCCATCAATCACCTGAAGATTTACAATTTATGGGGCGCAGTTTGGTCAGTCGTTTAACGGTACTTGCACAAGCGGTGTTATTGAAACGCTATGCGCCTGATTATGTAGCAAATGGTTTTATTCAAAGCCGCTATAGTGCGAAACATGGGCAAGTGGTGGGCATGCTGGATGCTAAAAAGGTCGATGTAGAGCGAGTATTAGAACGGGCTTTTGCTAGCTAAATACAACGTATTTCCCTCTCTCAATGGGAGAGGGTTAGGGAGAGGGAAATAATGTGGCAAAGCAATTTTTTTATGGCCTTGGGGCTAACTACGCTGTATCAAAAAGCCATAGGAAAGTGCTTGAAAAAATCTAAAAATAGATCAATATATGCACTACAGTACGAGGGTGCTGTATAGGCAAAAAGGTGAATGCAAATGGCAAAGAAAAAAGTCCTGCCTGAAGTTGAAGTTCGCAACTTTGTGGCAAAACACATGAACGATTTTAACAAAAGCCAAACTTTTGTAGATCGAAAGAAAAATGCAAAACGCGGCTATGCAAAGCACAAAAAAGGGGGATATTCGAATGATTATCTCCCTTTTTATTTCAGTGTATTTTCTCAGTTTTTAGTCTACTAAATGATTCGGCTTCAACATCTGCTTAAACAAATTCCACATCATATTCCATACGTTTTGCTGTTTGCTTCGCAATCTCTAAGCCATGCAATTTGGCCACAATATAAAGCGATGCATGGATCCCCGAAGAAATCCCCGCAGCATCTAAGACTTCAACTTCGTTGAATAATAAGATACCAACGTTCATTTAGGTGGTTCCATGCAGGATTTAAAGCATTGGTTTTGAGTTGAAATATTGAACATTAAAACACCGCTTATTTTGAAAATAAGTCTTCAAACATTTTGTTGAATGTGGATTTTTGTTGTGGTCTAGACGCTGTGCTTTGATGTTTTACGGCGTTATTAGGTTGCTGAAGTACGTGTTCCACCTGACTGGTCAATTGCTCAAACCATGTTGCGTCGCTGTGCTGCGTCTGATTTAGCTGTTTGGCGCGCTGTGCAGCCAGCACCGATGGATCATTTTTACCTAAGCGGCGCTGCTGTGACGCAGTAATTTCTATACCGAGTAAGGGGGGAATACGAGAGCGGCTGACCGGAGCTTTGGATTTTGTTGGCTTGGTTGGGCGTATATTGACTTGTTGTGCTTGGGACGGTCTAGGTCGAGTTGAGGATACTTTTTCAATCGGTGTATCGTGTTGCAGCTCTAACATTTTTTGTTTGAGTTGCGGATGGATCTTTGTCATATAAAAGGCAATTGCGACAAAAGCCAGAAAAAATAAAAAATCCATCATCACCTCATTTTATTATTTTACATGAGTGTTCTTAAGCACTCACGATTCGGGTTGCCGATTTCACCATATCACCAAGACCATGAGTCTTGAAGTAGTACTCCATCATGCTTTTCACCATCAGTGGATTATTCATGCTCAAAGCACGATCCAAGAGCTCTTTTGCATCTGGCATCGGCACATGGCAGATGGCTTTACGGACTTTGAGAATGTTACTCGAACTCATCGATAGGGTGTTAAAGCCCATCGCCATCAGTAAAATAGCTGTGAGTGGATCACCGGCCATTTCTCCACAAATACTAATCGGCTTGTCGTATTTATGACATTCTTGCACCAAGCGAGTCAGCGCACGAAGTACGGCTGGGTGTGAGTGTGAATAGACATTGGCAACCCGTGGGTTATTACGGTCAACCGCAAGTAAATATTGAGTTAAATCGTTAGATCCGACCGAGAAGAAGTCAACCAATTCAGCAAACTCATCGATCTGTAACAGCACACTCGGCACTTCGACCATGATGCCGATTTTTGGCTTGGTAATCTTCACCTGTTCTTCTTCTTGCACCGCTTGCCAGTCACGATCAAGCAAATACAACGCTTCTTCGACTTCGCTGACACTGGTCACCATCGGCAGCAAAATATGCAAGTTGTTCAGGCCAATACTGGCTTTGAGCATGGCACGAATTTGGGCTGAAAAAATCTCAGGATGATCGAGAGTAAAGCGAATTCCACGCCAACCCAGTGCTGAGTTTTCTTCTTCAATCGAGAAATAAGGCAGGTCTTTATCTGCACCAATATCGAGGGTACGCATCACCACTGGTTTATTGGCAAAATGACTCAGCTGTTGACGATAAATAGCGCGCTGTTCTTCTTCACCAGGGAAGCGATCACGCAGCATAAACGGAATTTCAGAACGGTATAGACCGACACCTTTGGCGCCACGTTGTACACCGCGAACCACATCGATCATCAAGCCAGTATTTACAAACAATCGAACTGCAACACCATCAGGGGTGATGGCATCTTTGGTTTCGTATTGCTTCAGATCTTTGGCAATTTGCTCTTCTTCTTTTTGAATCTCTTTATAGCGTGTGCGTAAACGACGAGGTGGATTGATGAATACACGACCTTGATGTGCATCGACAATCATTTCGACATCATCGAGGGTATTAATTGGCAGTTCAGTCACGCCGACTACAGTTGGAATGCCGAGGGCACGTGCCACAATCACCATGTGTGAGTTCATGGCACCTTCGGTGGTCACAATCGCCGCGATTTTATCGACAGGGAGTTCAACCAAGGCAGCCGTAGAAATTTCCTCACCAATTAAAATGCTTTCATCGGTGATTTCACGGTGACTGGCATCTGCTTCTTGCAAAAAGGCCAAGATACGACGCCCTAGATCTTTTAAGTCTGAAACACGTTCGCGGAGATAGTCATCTTCCATCTGTGCAAAGAGCGCAATGTGTTTATCAATAACAATGCGTACCGAACCTTGTGCCCAGTTACCGTCACGAATTTCACTTTTGATTTCCGCGGGGAGGGCATTGGCATCGAGCATCCGCAAGAACACGCTAAATAATGCCCGCTCTTCGGCCATGAGGGCATCTTGCATCTTTTCATCGAGAGACAAAATTTCTTGACGAACTGCGTCTATGGCATTGTCGAGTAATTCGAGTTCTTCACTGATGTCATCGGCTTCACGATCGGGGACTGAAGCCAAATCAGCAGGTGGATACAGGATGACTGCACGACCTAGCGCAATACCGCCTGAACCTGAAATACCTTGGAAAGTTTTATAGGCAGGGAGGTTGTTTGGTTTACGAAAGACTTCAATATTCCCGACGGCATGTGCATGGGCAATCACCCCTGAAAGTTGAGCGCACAAGGTCACGAGGAAGGATTCGGCAGCTTCGCTAAAGTCTTGAGGTTCTTTGTTTTGAACCACTAAGACGCCCATCACTTTACGGCGATACATCACCGGAACACCGAGGAAGGAATTGTAAATTTCTTCCCCCGTTTCTGGCAGATACATAAAGCGTTCGTGTTTGGGTGCATTGTCTAAGTTGACGATTTCTTCACGTTGTCCAACTAAGCCGACCAAACCCTCACTGGTATGCAAAGAGACATGCCCAACGGCTTCAGGGTTTAAACCCTTAGAAGCCATTAGTAAATAACGATGATTTCGTTCATCAAGCAAGTAGATTGAGCAGACATCCACATGCATGGCTTCGGCCACTTGATTGACCATAATGTCTAAAGATTCATGCAAACTGGCCGACGCATTAATCTCTTGGACTATGCGTCTTAAGGTATCCAGTTGCATGTTCGACATCGTGTCTGCTCCAAAATTTATTCTGCTTTATTTATAACAACACTCATCCTAAAAATCTGCATCCATTCTGCAAATTTTTACGGTTTTTGCGGAAGCTGATTGCACAGCTCCACCATGGCTTTACGATATACATCGCGTTTAAAATTCACCACTTGACCCAAAGGGTACCAATAGCTGACCCATTGCCATTGATCAAACTCTGGTGGGTCTGACAAATCCAGCTGAATATGCTGTGCCGAAGCCGTCAGTTTTAATAAAAACCACTTTTGTTTTTGACCAATACAAACGGGGTCTGAATCCGTACGTATATACCGATGTGGCAAACGATAGCGCAACCACCCTTGGGTTTGTGCTATCACCTGGACGTGTTCGGGCAGTAAGCCAACTTCTTCTCTCAGCTCACGGTAAAGTGCCTGTTCGGGGGTTTCTCCATGTTGGATACCTCCTTGTGGAAATTGCCAGGCATTGTGACCAATGCGCTTTGCCCATAAAACTTGTCCAATGTCGTTTGCCAAAATGATCCCGACGTTGGGTCGGAAACCTTCTGAATCGATCATTTGGCTACCTAAATATTGTGTAATTTATGACTTTGCTCACGGGGACGTTTATTTCTGTGTCCATCTCGAAAAAGCAAAGTGTAAAAATGTTATGATCTTAACGAATTTCTATCGACTAGCGGAGATAGATTTACAATTTTTTTCTTAAATTTCAGCTTTTACGAGTATTTTCATGAAATTGGCACTGTTTGACCTTGATCACACCTTATTAAATACCGACTCAGACCATTCTTGGGGGGAGTTTTTGGTCAATGAAGGCTTGGTTGATCCAATTCGTCATCGTGCTATGAATGACAAATTTTATGATGATTATAAAAAAGGCCAGCTTGACCCGATTGCCTATAACGAATTTGTATTTGAGTTTTTAACCCAACATGATAATGCCTACTTAACTGAGTTACATCAGTTGTTTATGAAAAAAGTTATTCGTGCGCAAATGCGTCCTGAGGGCTTTGCTGCCATTCAGCGCCATCAAGATGCAGGGCATCAATTGGTCGGGATCACCGCAACGTCTGATTTTATTACCGCACCGATTTTTCGTGAATTCGGCATTACTGAAATCATTGCGACCAATGCCGAAGTTGTGAATGGTAAATATACAGGTAAAGTAATTAATACTCCGTGCTACCAAAAGGGCAAATTAGTCCGTTTGAATCAATGGTTAGAAGGTCGTGATGTGACAGAGTCCTGGGCCTATTCAGATTCGATTAATGATCGATTCTTATTGGAATATGCGGATCATGCAATTGCAGTTAATCCAGATGATCGTTTAGAGGTCCTAGCAAAAGAACAAGGTTGGGACATTCAAGACTGGTCAATTCAAGCCTAAAGATGAACATGAAAAAAAGCATCTTGAGATGCTTTTTTTTTGATGTTCTTTTGATTAACCCTCGACTCACTAATTTGAACTATCGCTCCGTATGCAGACAGAAGCTTCTTTTAAACATTTAATTCAAATCTTTATTGGGCCACGTGCTCAATCTTATTTAAAGTTCATAGAACAACAAGGTGGGCAGAACAGTGGCCTGAGTTGGGCGGGGTTAATTTTTGGGCCCTATTGGTTACTCTATCGAAAGATGTACCGCTATTTCTTCTTATTCTTTGCGGTTGGTTTTTTGATTAGCATGTTGGCACTCATCATCGGAGTGCCTGATCAAGTCTTGATGGGGCTAGCATTGATTCCTAACCTCATACTCGCTGGCATCGGAAAGCGGCTTTATAGCGATTTTGCTGTGCAAAAGACCAAAGCCTATATGCAGCAGCCGAAATATAGTGAGCAGGTGTTTGCTGAAGAAGGCGGAGTGAACTGGGGGCTGCCTTTATTGTTGGTATTTATTCAATCTGTCGTGATGATTATGCTCAGTTTGCCTTTTATTCAATTTTCACCGCTGTAGAATTCTGTAATTGAGTGCGTGTCCGTTCCGTGTTATATCCTTAAAACAGAAATTTTGTATCCATAAACAATAAGTTTTAACACGGAGAATGACAATGAGTGTACGTCCACGCATGACTCATCTATTTGAACAACTGGGTTTAGATTCGAGTGAAGACGCGATTGCTTTATTTATCGTGACGCATCAACTCAGTGCCCAAACTAAAATTACCGAAGCAGATTATTGGACAGATGCTCAGCGCCAGTTCTTGGCCGAAAAAATTAAGTCAGATGGTGAGTGGGCGATTATTGTCGATCAATTGAATGAATCATTACATGAAGATTCATTGACGAAATAAAACCCACAGGTCTTCCTTGGTTTTTTTAATGGGATCGGCTGAAATAGGCGATCCCATTTTTAATGCAAAAGAAATTTAAGCGATCATTCAACATATAGAAAATTATTCACTTTTGCTAAACGCTCAAACAGATCAATAAAAAAGCCACCATAACGGTGGCTTGATTAATAATTGAATTTTGTAGGTAAAAATTCAATTAGATGTGTTTCATCAATTCAACCAGCTTTTGTGCAGCAAGTGACTGAGTACGGCCTGGGTGCCATACCATGCCCAATTGACGATTCATGTTTGAAGGTAAATTCAGTTGTTTTAAATCTTGGTTCAATAAGGTTTTAGGAAGGACAGACCAACCGAGACCAATGGAAACCAACATACGAATCGACTCAAGTGAGTTATTGCTCATGGTAACTTTTGGCTTGAGTCCATACTTTTCAAACTCAGCCAAGGTAATTTGACTGGTATAGGTTTGCGCTGCAGGTAAAAGACTTGGGTATTGGATCAAATCCTCTAAGGTCAAATGTTCGACTTGCGCCAAAGGATGGAAAGGCGCAACCACGAATACCAGTGGATCATTCCATGTCGTGATGTATTTTAAACGGCTGTCACCTTGTGGCGGTAAAGTCAAAAATGCCAACTCTAAGTCACCTGCCAAAACTTGCTCATGGGCTTGTTCAGAATCAACAAAGTGTACATCTAAGGTCACTTCTGGAAACTGTTGTACATATTGACGCAAATGCGCCGGTAAATGGTGTAAGCCGATATGATGGCTAGTGCCAATTTTCAGTTTACCTTGAACCTGACCTTGCTCATGGCTGAGCGTATGGTGAATATCACCCAATTCATTCAGCCAGCTTTTTACTTTTGGCAAGAGAGAGTTTGCCGCATGCGTCGCTTGAACACCACGACCCGCGGATTCAAAAAGTTTGACACCGAAGTATTCTTCTAAACTGTGAATACGCTTGGTCACAGCAGGTTGCGTAATGAAGAGCTGATCTGCTGCCAAAGAGATCGAACCAGTTTCCATGACTTTTACAAAGGCTTCAAAGGCTGCGAGATTCATCTTCATTCCTATAAAGAATTTTTATGCGTAGTCTCATTGTTATAATATTTTAAGAATAAATCAAAGGAAAAGTTGTATCTTTTGATTTAAAACTAGGCGTTCAAGCCAGATGACGCTTTAAATCTGAGGGGATTTTCAGGGTTCAATAGTGTTATTTGAGTACTTGGTCACTGCATGATTTAAGATTGGGCTGTGACATTTTCAGCTCAAATGCGCTGTTACAAAGTTATTTTTTAAACCGAAACCAGAGTTATGCATAATATAAAAAATACAGGGCTGGAAAGTAATTCAACCGTTTGAATTAAAGAGGAGCGATGACGTTTCTTTTTAATTCAGTATTGAACTAAAACAAAAAAATGAACTCAAGTTTTGATGGCTTGGGGAACATACTTTTCAGTGAATAATTATAGCAACAGGTACAGTCATGGCTGCATCGATTAGCAATGTTGTACCTCACAGGGAGAAGGCGATGGATATTAAACACATTAAAAATTTATTGGATATTTTTGAAGGGACAGTCGAAAAGCGCTGTGCAATATATGAAATCGCAGATGACGAAGACGACGAAAACCGTGCAGCTGCCGAGTGTAATGCGGCAAAAAACAAACTGATTCTTGCGATAGAACAATTGGTTGAGGCGCATGATCAGTTGGCCTTACAGCAAAAAAACAAGCTTTGATGATCCGTCTGCAATTGAATCTATAGGATGAAAAAAATAGAAAGTTAAAGTGGATAGAGTAAAAGAACGTTTTAAGGTCATTAAAAAAACCACCGTGATGGTGGTTTTTTTACAAGGAGCAGGGTTGGATTAAGCGGGGATATTTTCCTCTGCTGCTTTATCTTTCTTTTCCCATGCTTTTTCGTGGAAGAAAAAGGCAACCGCTTGAACAGTTGGTTCAAGTAAACTTAAGGTAATGGCCATTGCAATACTGCCAGTCACGTAATAACCAACCAACATCGCAACCGTGATATGCATGATGTAATAGCTCAAGGTTTTTTTGAACATGCGCTGATTATTTTCGACGAACTTGTTAATGTGTGCCATGAGAATGCTCCTTGTTAAATTGATAAATCTTGGCAATGAGTTAATAATAATGATTCTTATTTGCAATGTAAAAGAGAAAATTCAATTTATGATCATTGAATTTCTAAATCACCATTTAAAAATGGCAGAAAGTGATCAAAAACTCGGAGAAAAATCTAAAGTTTCATCTGCTGAAAGTATTGAAGTGAGTGTGTTTTGAACGCATCAATGGTGATTAAAATGCAACGGAAATCAGCAGTTAAATATCATTCCTATAAGTTTTTAAACTAATAAAAATGATAAATTAGATTTATGTGAATACGTGGTTATAATCGATTTAACGAAAGAATTTACCCAGTCCAGTGGAGCAAATCGACATGGCAGGCGAAACCCAAAAAGCGGAAACCCAAATAAAAAAAACCTTGTATGACAAATTGTGGGATGACCATCTAGTAAAACAGCGAGATGATGGCTCTTCATTATTGTATATCGACCGTCATTTATTGCATGAAGTGACTTCTCCACAAGCCTTTGAAGGGCTACAACTTGCAGGTCGTAAACCGTGGCGTTTAAGCGCTAATGTTGCAACGCCAGACCATAACGTACCTACGTCTACTAAGGAGCGTGCTGAAGGTATTGCAGGTATTGAAGATGATACCTCACGTATCCAAGTGCAAACTTTAGATGACAACTGTAAAACTTTTGATGTTGCCCAGTTTGACATCAACGATGTACGTCAAGGTATTGCGCACGTGGTGGGGCCTGAACAAGGTTTAACCTTGCCCGGTATGACCGTGGTATGTGGTGACTCACATACTGCAACGCATGGTGCATTTGGTTGCTTGGCTCATGGTATCGGCACATCGGAAGTTGAACACGTATTGGCGACTCAATGCTTAGTTCAAAAGAAAATGAAGAATATGTTGGTGCGTGTTGATGGTCAATTGGGTCAAGGCGTAACTCCTAAAGACGTGGTTTTAGCGATTATCGGAAAAATCGGTACGGCGGGTGGTACAGGTCACGCGATTGAATTTGGTGGTCAAGTGTTCCGTGATATGTCGATCGAAGGTCGTATGACGGTATGTAACATGGCGATCGAAGGTGGCGCGCGCGTGGGTATGGTGGCTGTCGATGACAAAACCATTGCCTATGTGAAAGACCGTCCGTATGCACCGAAGGGCGGACAGTGGGACGCTGCAGTAGAGTATTGGAATACTTTAGTGTCTGATGAAGGTGCGCATTTTGATACTGTTGTGGTATTGCAAGGTGAAGATATTGAGCCACAAGTGTCTTGGGGGACTTCTCCTGAGATGGTGATTCCTGTATCTCAAGCAGTGCCAACTTTAGAACAAGCCAAAGATGACGTACAGCGTAATGACTGGACACGTGCATACAACTATATGGGCTTAGAAGCGGGTCAAGCTTTGGCAGATATCCAATTAGACCGTGTATTCATTGGTTCATGTACCAACTCACGCATCGAAGATATTCGTGCAGCGGCTGAAGTGGCCAAAGGCAAAAAAGTGGCGGCATCGATTAAGCAAGCCATGGTGGTACCGGGTTCAGGTTTAGTCAAAGCACAAGCAGAAGCAGAAGGCTTAGATAAAATCTTAATTGAAGCAGGCTTTGAATGGCGTGAGCCGGGTTGCTCAATGTGTTTGGCAATGAATGCTGACAAATTGCAACCGGGTGAGCACTGTGCATCAACGTCTAACCGTAACTTCGAAGGTCGTCAAGGTAATGGTGGTCGCACGCATTTGGTGAGTCCAGCAATGGCAGCAGCTGCGGCAATTGCAGGTCACTTTGTGGATGTGCGTACATTCTAGTTTAAGCCCTCATCCCAACCTTCTCCCTGAGGGAGAAGGAGTTCCCTCTCCTTTTAGGAGAGGGTTAGGGAGAGGTCACGGATTCAGTGAGAAATAAACATGAAAAAATATACCGTTGAACAAGGTATCGTTGCACCATTAGACCGTGCCAATGTGGATACAGATTTAATTATTCCAAAACAGTTTTTGAAGTCTATTAAGCGTACTGGCTTTGGTGCCAACTTATTTGATGAGTTGCGCTATTTGGATGAAGGCTATTTAGGTCAGGACATTTCAAAACGTCCGATTAACCCCGATTTCGAATTGAACAAACCGCGTTATCAAGGTGCGTCGATTTTGATCTCTCGTGCAAACTTTGGTTGTGGTTCGAGCCGTGAGCATGCGCCTTGGGCATTAGAAGAATATGGTTTCCGTACTGTCATTGCACCAAGCTATGCGGATATTTTCTTTAATAACAGCTTTAAAAATGGCATGTTGCCAGTGATCTTGTCTGAAGAGATCGTAGATCAGTTATTTAAAGAATGTGCTGCATCTGAAGGCTATCAATTAACCATTGATTTGGCTGCGCAAGAAGTACGTACACCGAGTGGTGAAGCATTTACATTTGAAGTCGATCCATTCCGTAAACACTGCCTATTGAATGGCTTGGATGATATCGGTTTAACCTTACAAGCAGCCGATGAGATCCGTGCTTATGAAGAAAAAACCAAAGCATCTCGCCCTTGGGTATTTGCAGAAATTAAAGCTTAAGTCAGTGTCACTGTAGAACTTCTTAGTAGTCAGTCGGCTTAAGTCTTGCTAATATCAGGCGAAACAAAATTTATACGTTAGCCAGAATTTATCAGGTTGGGTTCGAAAAATGAAAAAGTTCTTCGGTCAGCTGGTTGTAACGGGAGCGCTGTTCGCAACGCTCTCTGCCTGTCAAAGCTTTGACACGGCACGCATTAAAAATGTGAAAGAAACTGAAAGTACAAAAAATAATGCTCTGATTTACTGTGCAGGTACAGCGCATTGTGAATTTGAGCGTTTTGATCAAATACAAGTGGTTGATCCAAATAATCAACATGTACAACGTGCTGCGATTAAAGCAGGCATTGTACGGTTGAATGGTCGTTCATTGTCTGAGCCTAATCCTTTGTATTTGTCTGTACCTTCAGGTCAGCATGAAGTCGTGATTCGCTATTATCCAATTTCTCAGGAAAAAGCAGAGCGCTTGCATGTCATTCACAACTTTAGGTCCAAACACGAGTACACCTTTAAAATGTACCGAGAGCGTTCAAAAAACACAGGCAGTTTACTGGATAAATCTGCGCCTGATCCGCTCTGTGTAGACTTAAAGCAAGGTGCAAAAACGATTCGACGTTTCTGCCGACCCTACAATGTCCTCACAGGACTTGGTGAGTTTGTAGAAAAGAAACTTTAAATCTGACTGGTAATCAAGCCAGCGTATAAATGGAAAGACTCATGTCAAAACATATTTTGATTTTACCAGGTGATGGTATTGGTCCTGAAATCGTGAAAGCGGCTGAACAAGTGCTGACACGTGTAAACGAGAAATTCAACTTAGGTTTGACTTGGGAACAAGGTCTTTTAGGTGGTGCAGCGATCGATGCGCACGGTTCACCTTATCCAGAAGTAACAGCAGCACAAGCGAAGACTGCTGATGCGATTTTATTGGGTGCAGTGGGTGGTCCTAAGTGGGATACCATTGAGCGTTCAATTCGTCCAGAACGTGGCCTATTAAAAATTCGTTCAGAATTAAATTTATTTGCTAATTTACGTCCAGCCATTCTTTATCCGCAGCTTGCAGATGCGTCGAGCTTAAAACCTGAAATCGTAGCAGGTTTGGATATCTTGATCGTACGTGAGTTAACTGGCGGGATCTATTTCGGTCAACCACGTGGTATTCGTGAACTCGAAAACGGCGAAAAACAAGGTTTCAATACTGACGTATATGCAGAATCTGAAATCAAGCGTATTGCCAAAGTTGCTTTTGAAATGGCGAACTTACGTGGTGGTAAAGTGTGTTCAGTGGATAAAGCCAACGTACTAGAAGTGACTGAGCTTTGGAAACAAACTGTAACTGCGTTAAAAGAAGAGCAGTATCCTGAAATTAACTTGTCTCATATGTATGTTGACAATGCTGCAATGCAATTGGTTCGTGCGCCAAAACAATTTGATGTGATCGTGACTGGTAACTTGTTCGGCGATATCTTGTCTGATGAAGCAGCGATGTTAACCGGTTCTATCGGCATGTTGCCATCGGCTTCTTTAGATGAAAATGGTAAAGGCATGTATGAACCTTGCCACGGTTCAGCGCCAGATATCGCAGGTCAAAACATTGCGAACCCATTAGCTACAATTCTGTCTGTTGCTATGATGCTACGTTATACCTTCCGTGAAGAAGCGGCGGCAAAAGCAATTGAAGATGCAGTAGGTAACGTCCTAGATCAAGGCTTACGTACAGGTGACATCATGTCAGAAGGCAGTACTCAAGTCGGTACAGTTGAAATGGGTCAAGCTGTAGTTTCTGCATTGAACTAATGTTGAATCAAAAAAACGCAGCGTTTATGCTGCGTTTTTTTGTGCCTAGAAATTATAAACCCTAGAGTTGATGCCCTAACAGGTGCGACCAGTTAATCGGACATCAGTTGCAATATTATGCTTTATGCGAAATTGAATAAGGCAGTTTAACTCCACCTCATAGCGTGTATTTCCACTAGGAATCGGCACAGCAGCACCGCTGCCCATGCCCATCGCAGGATTTTCCGCCATCGGTAAAGGAATACTAATCGGGCGTGCGACACGATAAAGGAGGTAGTCCGAACTGACCTCCACGGGAGAAGTCCTTTGATAGCCCAGTTTGCTGAGGTCGAGTTCTGCTTGAATCGTTTGGCTCGATTGACCAATAAATGAGGCTAAATGGCGTTCACGTTCAACGGAGGATATCGTTGATGTCGTGGTACAGCCAGCCAATAACACAATGCTTAGAACGCATCCCATGCTCAGTATAGGGTGAATAAAACGCTGATCTTCGTAAACCTGATGTTCCAAAATAAATTTCATGGGTCAGTTCCTCACGAAATAAATTCAGTTTAGTCAGATTGGTCTGTATAACACTGTAGTCATTTGATACACGGTCTTCCGAGCAGGATTAGCCTTTTGTGTTCTATCGTAGGATCAACAAGCTCTGCCAATATAGTCAATAGATTCAACTATTTGATTGCGTAATTTGAACTCGATTTTACATTGCATATCGACAGTGACACCATCTTTAGAAGGCGTTGGGATAGGGGCGCCCATGGCTATACTGGTGCCGATATTCGGTGTACCTATCGGAATTGGCATCGAGCGTACAATCGTATAGCTAAGTTTTTCATTGCTTTGTACAGGTGCTCCCATCACTTTGTAGCCCAATTGACTTAAGTTGAGCTCTTTACGAACTTGATCAGCTGGCTGTCCAATATCGTGTTGTAGGGATTGATTGAGTTGCTTTTGGCCTGTCGTGGCACAAGCAACTCAAAAGACAGCACCGACTAATCCTAGATGTTTCATATGATTTTATATCCTTATATTTTAAATTTTTTAATCGAATTTTTATGTTTTTAGACTGTAAAGGAAAGCAAATTTGCAGTCAATTTTTATCATTGCATTGAAATAGATACAAAAAAAAAGCCACTTATAAAGTGGCTTTTTCGCTTCGCTAAAACTTAGCGCGCACGGTAAGTGATACGACCCTTAGTCAAATCATAAGGTGTCATTTCTACTTTAACACTGTCGCCAGTCAAAATACGGATATAGTGTTTACGCATTTTGCCAGAGATGTGAGCAATCACTTCATGACCGTTTTCTAAACGTACACGGAACATAGTATTAGGAAGCGTCTCGGTGACAACGCCTTCGAACTCGATGAGTTCCTCTTTATTGGCCATAGCCTACCTGAATGAATAAATTAGCAAGGCGCAAATTATAGTCAATTTTTTTTCAGAATACAAGCCGTAAAAGGCTTTGAACTGATCGACTGTCAGTAAAATAAGCGAACAATTCAGTTAAATATTTTCAACAAAAAATGTGCAGTAACTGTTGTCAGTTTGGTCAATCGCAGTTAATCTAAAATCAATCTTTTTAGGTATAAATGAAGTACATACAAGGAAGGTTCTGGAGTGGGTCAGCTAACTGATGCATCTGTTGTGTTGCGTTTAGGGTATCAAGCGATTCGTCGTGCCGGATTGCCAACAGAAGAAATTTTAACAAAAGCGGGTGTGGCATTAAATCAGGTTGAAACCAATGACCGTACCCCATTGAATGCACAATTTGCATTCTGGGTGGCTGCAGAAGAGGTCAGTAAGGATCCTGACATTGGTTTGCATCTGGGTGAGCATTTGCCTTTATATCGAGGGCAGGTGATTGAACACTTATTCATTTCATCTGAGAATTTCGGTGAAGGTTTAAAGCGGGCTTTGGCGTATCAACGCCTCATTAGCGATGCCTTTCATGCGCAATTGGTGATTGAAGATGACCGCTGCTATTTGACCAATGGTCATCAGCCTTGGGCAGAAAATATCGTGAATCGTCATTTTTCTGAATGCGCGATGTCGGGTGTTTTGCGTTTCTTTAAGTTTATTACTGAAGGGCGTTTTCAGCCAATTTATATCGACTTTAACTTTAGTCAGGGCGCGCCAGATGATGAGTATTTCCGTGTCTATGAATGCCCTGTGAGTTTAGGGCAGAAAGAAACCCGATTATATTTTGATCCGGCTATTTTAGAGTATCAATTGTGGCAGGCAGAACCTGAGTTATTACAATTGCATGAGCAGTTAGCGATTGAAAAACTTCAGGAGTTGGCGCGTTATGATTTGGTTGGTGAAGTTCGCCGTGCTATTGGTTCAACGCTTGAAAGTGGTGAAACCACACTCGAAACGGTCGCTGCACAGCTCAACATTACCCCACGTCGTTTACGGACTCAGTTGTCAGAAGCCAATACCAGTTTTCAGCAAATTTTGTCAGACTATCGCTGTCGTTTGGCTAAAAAATTATTGGCCAATACCAATGAAAGTGTGGAGCGCATTGTTTACTTAACGGGTTTTTCTGAGCCAAGTACGTTCTATCGCGCATTTAAACGCTGGACCAATGAAACGCCCGTGGAATACCGTAAGCGGAAGCAGCGTTAAGGTTGATCTTCGATAAAATCCTTCCCTAAACAGAATCCCCCCTTTGAAAGGGGTACTTTCATTTTTAGAACCTAGCAATGGCGAAAATGACACTCATCCCTCTGTGAAAGGGAGGTTGGGAGGAATTTTTTATTCAGGCATATTTAACCAATGAGGTCCCAGCGGAACTTGAGGAAGTTCAAACTGTGCTGGATAGTCTGCATGGATAAAATACAGCCCATCGGGCGGTGCGGTGACACCAGCTGCTTTTCGGTCTTCAGCCGCAAAAATGTCGTCAATATGGTCAACGTCATACATACCTTGCCCAATTTCCAATAAACAGCCCATGATGTTACGCACCATGTGATGTAAAAAACCATCGGCCTGAATATCTAGGACCAAGTAACATCCGTGTTGGATCAAGCGACAATGGCTGACATGACGAACTGGCTGATTGGACTGACAGGCTGCGGCACGGAAGCTTTCGAAATTATGAGTGCCTTCAAATTTGGCCGCGGCACGTTGCATTTTCAGCACATCTAGCTTGGCATAAACATGGGTCACTTGCTTATGTAATAAAGCTGGACGTTGTGGATTATTATAGACCACATAGCGATAACGACGTGCTTGCGCTTTAAAGCGGGCATGGAAGTCCTGATCCATTTCCTTAATCCATTGGATGGAAATATCACGGGGTAATTGGCTATTGCTGCCCATTAACCATCCACGAATGGGACGAATCGCCTGAGTATCGAAATGTGCCACCATATTGGTTGCATGGACACCAGCATCTGTTCGGCCAGCACCGTGCAACATGATTGGCTCATTGGCCACTTTACTGAGGACGGTTTCAATGGTTTCTTGCACGCTTGGTACGCCCGGTTGCTGAGTTTGCCAGCCCTTGTATTGCATGCCACAAAACTCAATCCCAATCGCAAAACGTTGCATAGTTACCTCAAATGACTTAATCGTTCCAATGCGCAGTCCAGTCTGCGTCACTGCCGTATTGTAAATACATTTTCAAACATTTGGCATAAAGATCTGCATGCCCCAAACAATTACTCAGTAAAATTCCGCTGTCTTTGACCCAGTCACTCACAGCATAGCGCTGATCTATACCGCCATGAACAACCTGTGTACTTAAGATAATTTTGCAATTTTTTTGTTGTATGGCTTTCAATACATTGAGTAATTCAGCATCAACGGCAATGTTGCCTGTGCCAAAACCTTGCAGAATCAAAACGTCTGGCGTGTGTGTAAGCAGAGTCGTTAAATTTTGACTGTGTAGCTTGGTTGCAATCGGTTGCCACATCCAATTCAGGCAATTGAAATGAGCCGCTTTGTCTAAATCATTGGCCTGAACAATATAAGGCGATGTCAGCATTGAAAGTGGCTGTGTGGCTGGCAGCCCATCAAAGGCTTTCAGATCGGTTGTATGCACTTTCAGTGCGGATTGAGCATGCATCAATTGATGGTGAAAGGCCAAATAAACCCCAACACTCGATTGGTGTACCGATTCCAATGCAAAATTTAAATTGTCGATGGCATCGGTAAATTCACGGGTGTTGTCACCAGCCACATTAAACAGCGGATATTGGCTGCCTGTTAGCACGATATGAGCAGACTGTCCCATAAAGTGTGCAAGCACTGCGCTGGCATAGCTAAGCGTGTCTGTGCCATGAATAATTACGAAATGCTGAAATTGTTGTAATTGTAAGCTTTGAATTTGTTGGATCAGTGCCAGCCAGTCGGGTGCGGTACAGGCACTACTGTCACGAATGACAGGTGCGACAAAACATTCAATGTTAAGGTGCAGTGGCAGGACATGCTGTAATTTAGGTAAAAACGCATTCGCTGGCATGGGGCTTAAAGGTTCACCGATACAACCAAAGGTACCACCCATATAAATAAGAGCAATTTTTTTCATCATAAAAAAAGCAGCCTTGAAAGACTGCTTTAGTTTAAATCGCTTTTGCTTAAGATGCGATTTGATTCAGTAACTGATCTGCTTGTTGACGTTGAGCTGAAGAAAACTCAGCTTCTTTTTCAGTCAAAATTTCACGTGCAGCGTCATAAGCACCTAGTTTGATGTATTGCGCTGCCAATTCAAGATTCAATTCAATTTCATTGACTTCAACCAGTTCAGGGAAAGATTGAACCAATGGATCGTTTTGGTCTGTAGCAGATGGGGTTGAAGGTGTGCCTAAACCACTAATATCAAAACTCACACCACTTGAAGCAGGTGCGGCAGGTTTATCTTCAGGCGTAGACTCTAGGTTAAACTCTGTTGCAGGAGCGACAACTGCTTCTTCTGTTTTTGCTGTTTCAAAAGCACCTAAGTCAAAGTTTAAGGCTGGAGCTTCAACTTTGTTTTCTTCTACAACCGGTGTTTCTGTTGTAAATGAAAAATCTAAAGGCTCGATTTTTTCTTCTACAGTTTCTGTTTTGGTTTCGACAGCAGCTTCTGTACTTGGGGCAAAATCAATCGGTTTGATTTCTTCAACAGCAGGAGATGGCTGAGCAATCTCTTCGGTTTTCGGTGCTGCTTCAAGTACAGGCTCTGGTGAAATTGAAAGCGTATCAAATTCAAGCGGCTGTATTTTTTCAGCAGGCGCACTTTCAACAGGGGCTGAAATGTCTGCTTTTGCAGGCGTTTCAGTGGTGAAATTAAAATCTAGAGGTTTAATTTCAGCTGCTTTTGGCTCAACAGGTGCAGCAGTTGAACTTTGCATTAAAGCATCAAAATCAGAGGTATTTTGAGCTTTTGATGGAGCCTCTTCAGTGATCGGTGATACAAAGTTAATGGCATCATCTTTCACATTTTGAGAATTTTCAAATTCTACTTTTTTTGCTTCAGCTTGTTCTAAAATTTCATCGAGTTCAAGTGAACGAATATGGCTTAGCAATTGGCTGATGGCAAATTCGTCTTTTTGTAAAATGTGAATATCTAATAGATATAGATATAACTCATGTTGTGAGTTGTCACGTTTTAACGATTGATTGATTTGTGCTTCAGCAGAAAAGAAATTACGTTCTGCAATTAATTTTTCAATTTTGCCACGAGCATCGGTCGTTAATGGCGTCATTGATTTTTTTTCAATGACACTGCTTTCAACTACTTGAGTTTTCTTCGGAGTCGCTTTGGCCGAAACACCCGTTTTCTTGGTTTTAGTGGATGTTGGTTTGGCTTTATCTGATTCTTGATCTTTTTGGCGTTTGTTTAAAAAAACCAATACGATCACTAAGATCACTAATGGAATCACATAAATCAGCATGTTTTAACCCCTTGGAGATAGAGCGATATAAAGTTGCACTCATCCCTATAAAATCTTGATTGGTAACGTTTTAGTTTATTGGCTTCTTTTATCTGCTTGTTGAGCTTTCAACTGTTGTTGCAGTTGAGCAAGACGAGCATTTAATAATTGAATTCTGTGATCCTTTTGATTTAGCGCCAATTCTAATTCAGTTACGTTTCTCTGTAATTTAACGGTTTTTTCACGAGATGTCATAACTTTTAATGACAACTCTTTCGAAGTTTTATTCTTTTCTGCTGCGCTGTTGGCAGAAGATTGTGCCGAATCTTGCGCTTTCTCTGCCACCAGACTCATTTCAGCTTGATTCAAGCGGTATTTGGTTTTGCCTGACTGCTTCGAAGGCACTTTGGCAAGTTCTGCAGCAGAGACTTTTACAGGCTGTTTTGCTTGCTGCATACCATGCAGATTTAAGGCAGCACCACGGCGCAGACGGTTTACATCGCCTTGAATGAATGCATGTTCGTTGCTGTTTTTAATTTGTTGCATGACTTCAGAAACAGGGCGGTTTTGTTCTGTCGCGATACGTGAGGCAATCCCCCAAAGGCTTTCATTTGAGCGAACCACATATTTTGCCGCTGGTGTTGCTGTCGATGAAGCCGCGGTACTTGTTGGTTTTGGTGTAGATGCTTTTTGAGCTGTCGTTGTTGGATTTTCACGTTTTTGTGCTGCCTGCTCCGCAGCAAATTTTTGTGCCAATGGGTCTTTAGATCTTGCAGTTGATGCTGTTGCAGTTTGTGTGGCTTGCATTTCTGAACTGACAGAGCCGGTCGAATTGGTTTTTGTAACTTGCGAAATTGATGTTTCAGAACCAGATGAAGTATTTGCGCTATTTTGCTCCGCAGGTGCAACGCTATAATTTTGTACATGCGTGACAGGTTCAATCGCAACAGGCGTTGAAGTTGCTAATTGTGCTAATTTTGGCGGTGCTTTGGTACTGAGTAATAGGGGTTGTTCTGCAGCTACGGGTGCTTTTGCGGTATACAGTGTGCTGACAGGTAAATTTAAGGCAATATCTTTTTCATTTACAATAACGACAGGTGCTAAAGCACGCTCATTGGCACGTGTTTGATTCGCATTCGACGGCGCTGGATTGCGTTTTAATGGTGTGCGAATTTGTTGCAGGCGTGAAGCATTACCTTCTTTAATATTGACAATAAAATTAAGCTCAGCATCGGTCACTGGACGCGAAGAGGTAATGGTAATTACCCCATTGCCTGCACCATCACGACGTGTAAAGAAGTTTAAATGTCCCGGTGGTTGATGCCCTGTACCCATACTTAACAAATCCTCTGCCGTGGCTAAACTTGCATTGAGCGGCACAGATGTATTTGAGTGGCGAAAATGAATCTCAGCGTACAGCAATTCCCCGGGTGCTGACTGGACTTGTACAGGATCAATGCTGATCGCTTGAATGTTTTGAGATGCAATAACGGCTAAAATGGCGATCTTTAATTTGTTATATACGGTCATCTTAATCTTTAGCTCGAATATATGTCGCATGGCGAAAATTATAGATTAGCGAGTTGTCAAAGAATTGTAAAATATTTACACGACAGTTACATAAAAAAGCCGATCAATTGTGATCGGCTTCTTGTTCAGAGACTTAAAAATGCTTAAGCATTTTTATAATCAATGAGAATTCTTAGCATACGACGTAAAGGTTCAGCAGCACCCCAAAGCAATTGGTCACCCACAGTGAATGCGCCTAGGTATTCTTTACCCATGTTGAGCTTACGTAGACGACCAACTGGAACAGACAAGGTGCCAGTTACAGCAACAGGAGTCAGATCAGTCATTGAAGCTTCACGCGTATTTGGCACCACTTTAGACCAATCGTTGGCACTAGCGATGATATCTTCGATTTCATCCAGTGGAACATCTTTACGAAGTTTTAAAGTCAATGCTTGTGAGTGACAACGCATCGCACCAATACGGACACAGTGTCCATCGATTGGAACGATTTGCTGGTTGCCTAAGATCTTGTTGGTTTCAACTTGACCTTTCCATTCTTCTTTCGACTGACCGCTTTCAAGCTGTTTGTCGATATAAGGAATGAGCGAACCTGCTAAAGGCACACCGAAGTTTGCAGATGGGAAACCTTCGCCACGTTGTAACTGTGCAATTTTAGAATCGATATCTAAAATTGGTGAACGTGGGTCATCTAGCAAATCTTTGGTATTGTTGTACAAGTAGCCCATACCTGAAATCAGTTCACGCATGTTTTGCGCGCCTGCACCAGAAGCCGCTTGATACGTCATTGAGGTTGCCCATTCCACTAAATTATTTTGGAATAGACCACCTAAACCCATCAACATCAATGAAACGGTACAGTTACCGCCCACGAATGTTTTTGTGCCTTTCACTAAGCCGTCTTTGATTACGTTCATGTTTACTGGGTCAAGTACGATGATCGCTTCATCATCCATACGTAAAGTCGATGCAGCATCGATCCAGTAACCATTCCAGTTTTCAGCTTTAAGCTTAGGGAAAACTTCAGTCGTATAATCGCCACCTTGGCAGGTGATAATGACATCCATTTGCTTCAGACTATCAATGTCCGTTGCATCCATAAGTGCTGGGGCAGTCTTACCACCAAACGCAGGGGCTTCACCACCTGCATTACTGGTAGAAAAGTAAAACGGTTCGAAATGAGCGAAATCGTTTTCTTCAACCATACGTTGCATAAGGACGGAACCAACCATCCCGCGCCAACCGACCAGACCTACTTTCATGTCACTTTGCCTCGGTGCGTTAAAAAATAAAAAGGGGGTTCGAGTGTACCAAAAGGGCGCATAACTGCAAGCGCTACATAATGAAAACACCAATAATATTGTGCAATATATCTTGTTTATGTTACATGCAAAACTGATATAAATTTATGAATCAATAAAAAATAAAGAATATAAGGGAGGCGTAATGATTTGGATTGAAATACTGGCAAGCTTCGTCATTTGGTTGACATTTTGGTCACTCATACCACGAGATGAATGGTGGTTTCGTGGTGCAGATTTTCCGCGTCTGCAAATCTTGGCTTTGGGCATATTTGCCTTCATAGGCTTAATTTTATGGAATGCTGAATGGGACTTGGCGCGTGAAATCATTTTAATTGGGTTGATTGCTGCCTTGGCATATCAATTAAAAATGGTTTTGCCTTATACCTTTCTTTGGAAAAAACAAGTCAAAAAAGTTCGATCAGACCAGTTAGACAAACAGAAACAAATTTCAATCATTGTCTCAAATGTACTTACGCCGAATACTCAATATCACTTATTATTGGCACAAATACAAAAGCATCAACCTGACTTAGTACTCACGCTAGAAACAGATCAAACTTGGCAAAATGAATTGGCAGTGATTGAAGCTGATTATCCTTATCGCGTACCCGTACCTTTGGATAATTTGTATGGCATGCATTTGTATAGCAAGTTAGAACTTAGTGAAACTGAAGTCAAATTTATTCTCAGTGATGAAATTCCTTCGATCCATACCCGAGTCACCTTAGCATCAGGAAATCAGGTACAACTGTATTGTTTACATCCCAAACCGCCAAGTCCAACGGAAGCAAAAGATTCAACCTTACGCGATGCAGAATTGCTGATTGTGGGCGATCAGATTAAAGATTTAGATGAAAGTTGCATCGTTATGGGGGACCTGAATGATGTGGCATGGTCACGTACCACACGACTCTTTCAACGGATCAGTGGGCTTTTAGACCCACGAGTTGGACGGCATTTCGTGAATACCTTTCATGCCAATTATCCACTGCTGCGCTGGTCGCTCGACCATATTTTTCATAGTACAGATTTTGCCTTAGTACACATGGAACGATTGCCCAATATCGGTTCAGACCATTTCCCAGTCTATGTGGTGCTGCAAACAGGTAGGGTCTTTGAGCAAATCCAAGAAGAATTGGAGCAAACGGATGAAGATGAACAAGAAGCGCAAGAGGCAATTCAGGAAGGCATAGAAAAAGCTGAGAAAGAGGAGAAAGTGGTGACCGATGAAATCGCCCGTGATTATAAGGATGGTACGAAGGCACCTTGATTTTGTTTGATTTAAGAGAAAAGTGTAAGAAATAGCTTACACAGCTTTCGGCTTCTGACGAATGGTCAGGTCAAGTGTATTGACTTATTCTTTGTTCATCGGCACATGGAACTGGGAACGGAACATCCCACTAAGGAAGACGAAGCCGATGGAAGCATCACGGAACGGATGCAGGAAAGGAAAGCCAATAAAAAATAAAAAGAATACTTGTGAAAGCACAACCTCATAGACCCGAGTTTTGCAGGATGCAGAACTCGGGTTTTGCTTTTGTGATATAGAATTTTTTGCTTTTCTTTTGATCAATTTCTTTATACAGTGTGCCAAGAAAAAAACGATGAATTTCCAATAAAAATATAGGTATGAGACGTTCTATGCTGTCCGAATGGCACCAAAAAATATTGCAGATTACACACTTATCCACCGATGCACTTTCCATTTACCTTGGCTTAATCCTGTTCTTTTTTGTGGCCTTTTGCCATCACCGCCAATTGAAATCACCTTATGCGATTTGGACGGTTGTGGTCGTCGCAGTGGGATTGGAATTGTTTAATGCACGCCATGATATTTTAGATAGAGGCTTTTGGCGTATAGGGCAAAGTTTGAAACATATTCTAAATGTCATGTTGTTGCCGCTGATCCTTTGGTTGATGGCCCGATACCGTGTATGGAAGGGCTAAGTGGAAGCTCGAAATTGAAGGGCTAAATGAAAGGATTAAATCGCCAGTTAAAAAATCCTAATAGAAAAAAAGATATTGTGCATTTCACAATATCCTTTCTAGATGTTGATCGAGTTGCTGAATTAAAAAAATTTTCCGAGCGTTATCCTGCACAGCAATTATCTATGGCGTGTAGTCAATCAAGCTGAATGCTGAGAGGCCACTTGCGTATACAACGCTAAAGTCTGATCACACATCTCTTTTAAACTAAACATGTTGATAGGCTGCACGTGTTGTGGTTGGTCTAAATGCAACTTTAAGGTATTGAGTAATTGTATTTCATCATCTACAGTGACTAAACCTTGCGGATAGACATTGGATAAAATTTCAGCTACACCACCACGGTTCCAACCAATCACAGGTGTACCTACAGACAGTGCTTCGAGTACAGTCCGTCCAAAGGTTTCCGCTTGGCTCGACAAAGACAAAACCAAATCGCTAAAAGCTAACCATTCACGGATATCTGAACGATGACCGACAAAAGTAATCCGATCACTCAGCCCTTTAGCCGCAATACTGTCTTGCATTTCTTGTAAATAAGCCGCTTTTTTCGGATCTGCACCACCGACCACCACCGCATGTACGTCGGGATACTGTGTTTGTAGCTGTTCCATTAAATGGATCAGGGTTTCATGACCTTTCAAACGGGTGATACGGCCTGGTAAGCAAATCAGACGCTTATTTTCTAGTTCAGGGAAGTCTTTTAGGGTTTGATTGAGCCACTGTGCTGAGGGTTGATAGCCATGTGGAAAAGCAGCGGGGTCAATGCCACGATAAATACGCACAATGTCCTTGGTAGGACAGTTTTTGTAGTTGTCCATGATGTATTTGACAACACTATCCGAGACCGCAATGACTTTTTCAGCTTGCGTCATGATTTGGCTGTAGCGATTAATCGAATAAAAACCATGTACAGTTGAAATCAGGTGAGGTCGCTTGTTAGCTGGAATCCCTTTGAGGGCAAAATGCGTGAGCCACGCGGGGACACGTGAGCGCACATGCACGATATCTGGTTGATGTTGCTCAATCAGTTTACGTAGAGGACGAATTTGCCATAAGCTTGATAAGGCTTTTTTATGGATTGCGAGTGTGAGATGAGTTGAGCCTTCGGCTTCCAATTGAGTCACCATACGGCCACCATTTGAAACCACTAAGGACTCATGACCGGCGGTCACTAAAGCACGAGCTATTTCTAAGGTTCCTCGCTCGACACCACCACTGTTCAATTCAGGTAAAAGCTGCATCACTTTCATAGCATTTCTCTTTTTTATGTGCTGAGTTGAACTCAATAGATTTTGTCATAGCCTTGTGGGCGGGTTTTAAAGCGGCGATGGAACCACATGTATTGTGTCGGTGCGATTCGCAGCTGATTTTCAATAATTTTATTGGTTCGAATAGCATCCGAAACTTCATCGTCACTCGGAAAATTGTCTAAAGCAGGTTCAATCAGCACATGATATTGAGGGTTGCTGATGTCGCCGTCTCGATAAAAATACAATGGGATCGCTACCGCTTTAGCAATTTTTAATAAGCGACGATGCGCAGTAACAGTGGCTGCGGGAGTACCAAAAAACGGAGCCATGACCCCTTGTTTTAAACCAAAGTCTTGATCGGGAGTGTACCAAATGGCATGGCCATTTTTCAGATTGCGAATTAAGCCACGCATATCATCATGGTCGATTTGGTTGGCATAGATGGTGGCACGGCAACGCACAATCAACATATCCAACAGCGGATTATTTTGCGGACGATAAACCACATCCGGCTCAAAGAACTGTGCGCATAAATAGCCACCAGCATCGAGCAGGGTAGAATGTGTGCCGAGGAGTAAAATACCTTTGCCTTCAGCTTGTGCATTTTGAATATGTTCTAAGCCTTCAATTTGCACCCGATTTTTGAACCACTGCGGGCTGTACCATGCATTTAAGGTTTCAAAAATACCAATCATTTGGTCGATAAAAACCTGTCTTGCATTGGCTTCAACCTGTTCTGCCGTCCATTCAGGAAAGCAAACTTCCATGTTGCGAATCGTGGTTTTACGACGTGATTTGAGATTATTAAATGCAACAGAACCGAGGAATTGCCCAAGGCGATATTGAACTGCCCATGGAAGAATCGCCAAAATCATAAGAAATACAATCCCTATCCAAATTCCCCAATACTGAGGAAGTAAGAAAGACCATTGGAATTTTCCGGGTTGATATGTTGGCTTTTGACTCATAGGGCTAAATCAAAGATTAAAAAATAGGGTTCAGTTTAGCATGAAGCTGAATTGAAAGAGAAAGTTCAAACTCATGCTGCGCTAGACTTAACCTTTGACTAAACCGCCATCGACAATCAAATTCTGCCCGGTGACTGCACGTGAGTAAGGGGACAAGAATATCATGATGGCCGCAGCAAATTCTTCAGGCGTGGTCACTGTGCGTAAAGGTGTCGATGCCGCAATTAAATCAAACACGGCATCGGGTGTGGCTTTACTGGCATCGGTGCTTTGTAATAAGCCACCTGAAAGCATATTGATGTTAATCCCAAACTCACCTAGCTCATGCGCCGCTGTGCGGGTGAAGGCCAACAGAGCTGCCTTTGCTGCAGTGTAGTCGTGGTAAGGCACGACAGGGTTTTGTATCAGGTTGGTACCAATATTCACAATGCGACCAAAACCCTGTGCTTTCATCTTGGGAAGCGCCGCTTGCGTGGTGTTGAGTGCAGCGACGACTGCGCCATCAAACTGTTGCTGTAAGTGCTGTGCAGTCAGTTCTTCAATTTTAGGACGGGCATCGCCATTAAATTGAAAATGGATAAGGGCATTATTCACGACAGAGGTGATCGCGGTCCCAAAATGTGATTCTGCTGCAGCAAAGAGCTGTTCTACTTGAGCTTTATCGGTGACATCTGCTTGATAGGCAAACACTTGCTGAGGAAATTCGGTAGTCAATTGTTCTGCTGCAGTTTGACTGGATAGATAGTTCACGACCACGCGTGCGCCTTCAGCAATTAACGTTTGGCTAATCGCCAAACCGAGGCCACGTGCGCCCCCTGTAACCAAGACAATTTGATCTGAAATTTGCATGCTCGTGACTCAATCTAATATTGAGCGTCACCATAGCAAGCTTTTCACATTAGCGGAATCGTCTTTACAGACGCTGTATGCTCCAATTTGAAACTGAGTCATCCGATCTAATAATTCAGTCGAGTCATACGAGATAAAAAAAGCCGTATCGAAATACGGCTTTTTCTGTGTGGAATATTTGTGGACTTAGCCTTTAGCAAGCGTTTCTAGCTCATCTAGACGTTCCATTTTTTCCAGCATTTCGTCATCAATTTCAGCTAGACGTTGTGATGCTTGGGTTGCAGCATCTGCGTCAGTCATGAACCAAGAACCGTCGGCTAATTTTTCAGACAATTCAGCTTGCTCTTGTTCCAATGCTTCAATTTCAGTCGGCAGTTGTTCTAGGGCACGTTGGTCTTTATAGCTGAGCTTGACTTTTTTAGGCACCGCAGCGGCAGCCGCTGCTTCGGCTTTAGCCATGGCTTTTTTCACATCGCTTTTTTGATCCACGACAGTTTGGTCAGGACGCTGTTCCAAATAGTCTTGGTAACCGCCGATGTATTCATCGATTTGACCTTTACCATCAAAGACCCAAGTTGATGTCACCACGTTGTCCATAAAGGCACGGTCATGCGAAATCAGTAACAGTGTGCCTTTGTAAGCGCTGAGCATTTCTTCCAACAGTTCAAGAGTTACCATATCCAAGTCGTTGGTCGGTTCGTCCATCACGATAAGGTTCGATGGTTTCAGTAGCAGTTTCGCCAACAGAATACGGTTACGCTCACCCCCAGACAGTGCTTTAACCGGTGTACGTGCGCGTTCTGGAGAGAATAAGAAGTCTTGTAAATAACTGTAGATGTGACGACGGCTACCATTTACATCGACATGGTCTGAGCCTTCAGAGACGTTATCTTTCACTGATTTTTCAAGATCAAGTGCATTTCGAAGCTGATCAAAGTAAGCAACTTCAAGCTGTGTACCTGTTTTTACTGTACCAGTATGTTCTTGCTCACCCAAAATAGCTTTGATAAGAGTGGTTTTACCCACACCGTTGTCACCGACTAAGCCGATACGGTCACCACGTAATACCAGTGCCGAGAAATCTTTGATGATTGGCGCGCTGTTGCCAAATTGCACAGCTAAGTTTTCAATTTCAAAGACCACTTTACCTGAGCGCTGCGCATCTTGCGTTGCCATGCTCACTTTGCCTTGTTGTGAACGGCGCGCTTTAGACTCTTCACGCAATGCTTTTAAGGCACGAACACGACCTTCGTTACGGGTACGACGCGCTTTAATGCCCTGACGAATCCATACTTCTTCTTCAGCGAGTTTTTTATCGAATAGCGCATTTTGCTTTTCTTCAGCTTCCATTTGCTGAGCTTTGAGTTCGAGGTAACGTGAATAGTTGCCTTCATAGCTACGCAAAATGCCGCGGTCAAGTTCCACGATACGAGTCGCAATATTGTCGACAAATGACCGGTCATGCGAAATAAACAACAGAGTTAAGTTGTTTTGATCGAGTAAGAATTTTTCGAGCCATTCAATACTTTCAACGTCCAAATGGTTAGTCGGTTCGTCGAGTAGCAATACATCGGGCTGCGTTAAAAGGGCGCGTGCTAACAAAACACGACGCTTACGACCACCAGACAAATCTGCAAGGTCAGCTTCTGGGTCTAGGCCCATTTTACTGAGGATGGCATTCACCTTGGTTTCAAGTGACCAGCCATCCATTTGATCCATCTGATGTTGTAGGTTACCCATGCGCTCACAGGCGTCCATATCGCCGAGTACGCAGGCTTCGCTGGCTTCATGATAAGCACGTAATACAGTTGCAGCTTCACCTGCACCATCGGCAACAATATCAGCAACTTTGCCCGAATCCATGGGTACATCTTGAGCAAGCATTGAAATCGTAATGCCATTTTGCAATGAAACTTCACCCCCGTCTGGCAATAAAGTTCCCTCAATCAGTTTAAGTAAAGTAGACTTACCTTCACCATTACGACCGATTAAACACACTCGTTCGCCACGCTCTAAACTGAAGTTCGCGCCGTCGAGTAGGGAAGGTCCGCCAAACGCAAGCTGGACGTCCCTTAAGGTAATATAGGCCATAATGTTTCCTGAAATCTTATATGAGGAGTGTAAATTGACTACACAACAAAATCTTGATGAACAGGCGTCATTTTCCGCACCCATTGAAGATTTGCAAGTCCGAATTGCATTTTTAGATGATTTAGTTGATCAATTGAATGATCAAGTTGCCCGTCAAAATGCCGAAATCGCTGATTTAAAGAAACAAATGCAGATGTTGTATCGTCGTATTGAATCGGCAGATTTATCTGAAGGCATCGCAGCATTTGACCCAATGACCAACCGCCCACCGCATTATTAATGTCGATATTGAATGACAGGCAGATGACGAATCAGCGCCAAAGCTGTGGATTGGTGTAAATTTATTTGACCTTTTGCAGCGTGACAGGTCTAATGCACCGCATCTGCTGATCGAAACCCATTATTTCATCTCATGAGTCAAAAAGTTGTCCTGCTAGATTTGGAAAATAACCCGCCCACAGCAAATCTATTGCGCAATATCATTGAACATTACAGTACTTTGTATGTGTTTAGCTGCAGCGGAAAATTTGAATATGCACTTGAAGATTTAACTGAAATTGCAGGGTGGATCGTGAGTGGCCAATTGGTGGTTTTGGATATTCCAGAAACGCCGCAAAAAGAATTTGAATATGCGGTGATTGTGGGGCAACTGATGGCCTTGATGGATCTAGATGCGCATATTGAAGTGATTTCAGCGATGCCTGATATTGAATTACTGATGGAACAATTGGACGGCTCTAGACTCAGCGCACATCTCATTCAAATTCAGTCAGAACAAGAAGTTTCACATAAAGTGAAATATAAAATTCCTGACCTTGAAACCATTCGGAATAAACCTGATTTATTACTGATTAAACACTATTGTGATGGTCTGGAAAAACTCAGTGGCAAACCCAACAGTTTGCATAAACTGAAAAACTCGCTGATGAATATTTTGCAAGTCTCTAGCGAAAAAGCTCAGCATTTGGTTGGTATGTTGATCAATCTAAAAATCGTCAAACGCTTTGATGAGCAAATTTCGATTCGAAAAAAAGTACTCAAACAATGGGTACAGCTAGATTTAAATGCGACTGCTGAAACAGCATTGCCGATAAAAACAGACCTGAATGCATTTACTGCTTCACTCGAAGATCAAACCTCAAAGACTGATGATACGGCATCGATGATTCAGGCTGCACAACAAGGCTTATTTAAAAATTTCAATAAAATTGATCCTGTGCAAATGGAAGTGATCCGAAAATTGCATGAATTAAAGTCAGATAAACCAAAAGATATCTACGCCTTACGTGATTTATTGGAGCAAATGTTCCCACAATCTGATGTTCGATTATTACTTAAAGAGTTGATCGAAAAAGGATATATCTATTGGAATGGTCACGAAGTGCTATATAGCCACGAGATGTTCCTGAATTAATTTTATCGAGTGAACTTGCGTTTTATATTGCGCTTATGCAACTCTAATAAAGGAATATAAAGGTTGTGCTATGGAAAATACTGGAATCTGGGTTACTGTTTTTATTGTGGTCTTTGTACTTGGGTCGATTTTTGGACTTCGAGTAAATCCTAGAGAAAAAGCCTTAGGCATTATGCGCGAGAAGGCGCGTAAGATGGGGCTGCACCCACGTTTAGTGGCTGCACCTGCTTGGACCAAGATTCCAATGGCTTCTGAAAAACGTGCCAGTATGGTGGCGTATTACAGTGTGCTGATTCCAGATGCGCGTTTGCCTTTAATGCGTGCTTTAGTGGTCGATGACAAACTTGAACTGGTACATGGTGATGACAAGTTCAAGGATTTAGCCATTACATTAAAGGGCATTTATGCTATTGATATGCAGGCAAACTGTGTAGGACTCTATTGGAACGAAGAATCTGACTTAAGAGCCACACAGCTTGAAGATATGAAAGCATTTTTACATTCATTGGCTGAACTTTAAATTTTAAAAAACCTATTAAACAGGAATGATGGTTAACTATGGCGAACGCTCCTCGGTCCACATCTAAAAGTACCACAGCAAAATCTGCCGATGCTGGGAAAAAGCGTGCGTTAGTGATTGTGGAATCGCCTGCAAAAGCGAAAACAATCAATAAATATTTGGGCTCTGATTACATCGTAAAATCATCGGTGGGTCATGTCCGTGATTTGCCTACAGGCGGCTCGAGTAAAACAGCAGAGAAAAAGCCAGTAACTCGTGCGAAATTAACTGAAGCTGAAAAAGCCAAAAAAGCACAAAAAGCTTTGGTTAATCGTATGGGTGTAGACCCTGAAAATGACTGGAAGGCACAGTACGAAGTCCTACCGGGTAAAGAACATGTTGTTGCGGAACTGAAAAAGCTTGCATCGCAAGTTGACGAGGTCTATCTCGCAACGGATATGGATAGGGAAGGAGAAGCAATTGCTTGGCATTTAAAAGAAGTCATTGGCGGTGACGACTCACGTTATCAACGTGTGGTGTTCAACGAAATTACCAAAAATGCCATCCAAGAAGCGTTTAAACATCCTTCTCGCCTGGATACAGATAAAGTCAATGCTCAGCAAGCCCGTCGTTTCCTCGACCGTATTGTGGGCTTTATGATCTCGCCACTCTTATGGGAAAAAATCGCCCGTGGTTTATCGGCAGGTCGTGTGCAATCTGTGGCTGTTAAACTTGTGGTTGAGCGTGAACGTGAAATTCGTGCCTTCGTTCCAGAAGAATTTTGGCAAGTTTTTGCAGATACCAAGTCGAAGAAAGACGATATCCGCTTAGAAGCGGTGAAGCAAAATGGCAAGACTTTAAAACTGCACAATAAAGCTGAAACGGATGCTTTACTGAACCTGATTAAAGATGCCGACTACACAGTTTCAGCACGTGAAGACAAACCCACCAAGGTTAATCCAAGCGCGCCTTACATCACGTCTACATTGCAACAAGCAGCAAGTACACGTTTAGGTTTTTCTGTGAAGAAAACCATGATGTTGGCACAGCGGTTATATGAAGCCGGCTTTATTACCTACATGCGTACAGACTCAACATTCTTGAGTGATGACGCTGTAAATATGGTTCGTGGTCATATTGAAACTGAGTTTGGTCAAAAATATTTACCGGCTAAACCAAATCGCTACGGCAATAAAGCTGGTGCGCAAGAAGCCCATGAAGCGATTCGTCCATCAAATGTCGCGCTAAAAGGCGATAGTTTGGTGGGTGTAGAGCGTGATGCACAGCGTCTTTATGACTTGATCTGGCGTCAGTTCGTTGCATGTCAAATGACCCCTGCAGAATATTTATCATCAACGATTTTAGTCAATGCCAATGGCGTCGAACTCAAAGCCAAAGGCCGTACATTGGTCTTTGATGGTTTCACTAAAGTGCGTGGCCAAAACAAATCGGATGATGATGTACTGTTACCTGCTGTAAAAGTCGGTGAAGTACTGAAACTTGAAAAATTAGATCCATCGCAGCACTTTACTAAACCACCTGCGCGCTTCACTGAAGCATCATTGGTCAAAGAGCTTGAGAAAAAAGGGATTGGTCGTCCATCGACGTATGCTGCGATTATCTCAACCATTCAAGACCGTGGTTATGTGAAGCTTGATAACCGTCGTTTGTTCGCCGAGAAAATGGGTGAAATCGTGACAGACCGTCTCGATGAAAACTTTAATAACTTGATGAACTATGCATTCACGGCAGATCTTGAAGGTCAGCTGGATAAAGTCGCTGATGGTGATCGTAACTGGAAAGAGTTACTCAATAGCTTCTACGGTGATTTTAAAACACGTTTAACCACAGCTCAGGGTGAAAATGGCATGCGCCGTAATTTACCTGTAGAAGTGGATGCGGTGCACTGTAAAGAATGTGATCGTCCGATGCAGATTCGTACAGGGACTACAGGCGTGTTCTTGGGTTGTTCAGGTTATAACTTACCGCCAAAAGAGCGTTGTAAGGGAACTTTAAACCTGACACCTGTAGAATCATTGGCTGCACTGTCTGACGATGACTCGGCAGAAACAGCAGATTTGATGTCGAAAAAACGTTGTCCAATCTGTGAAACAGCCATGGATAGCTATGTGATTGATGGTGGGCGTAAGTTGCATATCTGTGGTAATAACCCAGACTGCGCTGGTTTTGAGCTTGAAGAAGGTGAGTTCAAAATCAAAGGTTATGATGGCCCAACTATTCCTTGCGACAAATGTGATGGCGAAATGCAATTGAAGACAGGCCGTTTCGGTCCATACTTTGCATGTAATAGCTGTGACAATACACGTAAAGTGTTGAAGAGCGGTCAGCCTGCACCTCCACGTGTAGATCCAATTAAAATGGAACACTTACGTTCAACCAAACATGATGACTTCTTTGTCCTTCGTGATGGCGCAGCAGGTTTATTCTTAGCTGCGAGTAAGTTCCCGAAAGTACGTGAAACCCGTGCGCCTAAAGTCGCGGAACTACGTTCTGTCGCAGATCAGTTGGATGCGAAATATCAGTTTATCTTGCAAGCACCGGATGTCGATCCTGAAGGAAACCCAACATTGGTGAAATTCAGCCGTAAGAATCAAGCACAATATATTGGTTCTGAAAATGCTGAAGGCAAACAAACCAAATGGTCTTTGGTGTACCAAGACGGTAAGTGGGTTGAGGCTTAAGCTTTAAAATCAATAAAATGCTGACTTCGGTCGGCATTTTTTATGTCAGAATTAATCAAAATTTAAATGATAAAAATGATTGGGGGAATAGTGGAAATTCAAACAAAAAAGTTTGCTGTACTCATAGATGCGGATAACTCATCAATCAATGCTATTCCATCTGTGTTGGAAGAAGTTGCAAAATATGGAATCGCAAGTGTTAAACGCGTTTATGGAGATTGGAGCAGCGAAACCTTAAAAAATTGGCGTGAAGTCTTACTTCCTCATGCAATCACACCTGTTCAGCAGTTTGCTTACACAAAGGGCAAAGATGCAACGGATATGATTTTGATCATTGATGCGATGGATTTGCTGTACGCAGGTGCATTGGATGGCTTTTGTATTGTTTCAAGCGACAGTGATTTTACCCCTTTAGCATCTAGAATTCGTGAAAATGGGCTAAGTGTTTACGGTTTTGGAAAAAAGTCGACGCCAGAGGCATTTAAAAAAGCATGTGATAAATTTATTTATGTTGAAAACTTACTGCAAGATAATGAGCTAAAAAATACTGAAGAAGATCTTATTGTTTCACCAATTAAAGAAGTCATTGAAAATACAAAAGTAAGTGAACCAAAGCCATCTGTGCAGATTAAAGAGAATACAATCACTGAAATCATTGATAAACCCACATTAAATTTGATTTATAAAGCTGTGAAAGATAATGCGGATGAAAATGGATGGGCCAATTTAAGTATGGTTGGGCAATATATCAGCGCAGTCAAACCTGACTTTGATTCTAGAAACTACGGTCGAGCAAAATTATCTGGACTGATTAAAACGCTAAATTTGTTTGAAACAAAAATAGAAATGAGTCAAATGTATTTAAGAAAGATAAAAAAGCAGAGTATGATTTAAAATGTGGAAAAAAATTCGGGTACTGTGCTTATTGTTGATTTTATTGGTTGTCGCAGTCAATGCCTATAAAGACAAAAATCAAGACTGGAGTAAACCGATCTTTGTATTGTTACATCCAATTAATGCAGATGGTCGAGAGAGCACACAAGCTTATATACAGCAGCTTTCTGTCAATGATTTAAACGATGTTCAACAATATTTACAAACGACGGCACAGAAATACCGAGGACAACCGACTTATGTGTATTTTAAGTTAGGTCGTGAGCTGAAAGTTTTACCTCCCAAAGTACCCAATGATGCTGGCATGTTGGACGTTATCTTATGGAGTTTGAAATTCCGCTACTATGCTTGGCAGCAGCATGAAAATGTAGATGGTGTTTCGAGTGTGACGCTATTTTTAAATTATTACGATCCGACTCAAACCAAAGAACTTAAACATTCCACAGCTTTGGAAAATGGTCGAATTGGATCGGTGAATTTATTTGCATCGAATAAACAGACTGCGCAGAATAAAATCGTTTTAGCCCATGAGTTATTACACGCTTTTGGTGCAACGGATAAGTATGATTTGGCCACAGGTCAGCCAATCTTCCCTGTCGGTTATGCAGAGCCCCAGCGGCAGCCTTTGTTTCCACAAAGCAAAGCTGAATTAATGGCAGGGCATATTCCTACCTCACAGACGCAAAGTAAAATGCCTGAAGATTTAGCTGATACTGTGGTGAATGACGTCACAGCGATTGAAGTGGGATGGAACAAATAATGTGGATAAAGCGTATTTTATCCACAGTTTCAATTGGCAGTGTGGATAAGATTTGGACTTTTCTTTCATTTTTCTTCATCATGAAGTTGCATAATCCATTGAATAACGAATAACTTGAGAAAAAACATGAGAACAGTAGGCAACGATTTAATTCGCAGTCAGCTCCATGAAAACCGTAAGTGGTATCTCGGTTTAGGTGCTTTATTGGTGGTCTTCGGATTGGTCCTTTTGGCAGCTTTGCCATTTGCGACACTTACGGTGATTTATATTTTTGGTGTGCTGATGATGTTAGGTGGCGTAATCCATTTCATTGCAGCATTTAAAATTTTTGAAGGCGGTTACCGCTGGTTCTGGGCACTATTTGGTGTGCTGTATTTGGTCGCAGGCTATTATGCATTTTCAACGCCTGTCAAAACGGCCATTGTCCTGACCAATTTATTGGCGATTATTTTGATCATTGCAGGGGTCATTCGTATCTTTAATGCTGTGCTATTTCGAGCATTTCAAGGTTGGGGATGGACACTATTTTCAGGTCTATTGACCTTGATTACGGGTGTGATCATTTTGATGTCGCCTGATGCGCCATTTTGGGTATTAGGATTATTCTTGGCGGTTGATATTTTATTCCAAGGGGTCAACTACCTTACTTTGGCTTCTTATATTCGACGTGAAGTGCCGAAAAGCTCGGCAGAGCAGTAAGCTGCTTGCGGATCTGATAAATAAAAAAAGAGTGCTGAGGCACTCTTTTTTTTATTCACTTTTAATGTGTACAACCCGTTAAGGTTTAACGCTATAGCGGCTACTAATTGCAATTCGGTTCCATGTGTTGATCACAATAGCCAGCCATTCCACGGCACTGATTTGCTCATCTGTTAAAAAGGGCAAAGCATCTTCATAAACTGCATCGGGAACTTGGCCTTCAGCAATTAACGTGATCGCTTCGATCAAGCTTAAAGCCGCACGTTCTTTTTCATCGTAGTACGCAGTTTCACGCCATGCATTGAGTAGGCTAATACGTTCAATGCTTTCACCTGTTTTAAGTGCATCTTGCGCATGCATGCGAATACAGAACGCACATTCGTTGATTTGGGATGCACGTAATTTGAGTAAATGAGCTAATCCTTCACTTAGGCCAGCTTCATTTATTTTTTTCATTGCCAGTGCATCAAGTTCTGCGACTTTTTTATATAGCTCAGGTGCAGACTGACCTAGATTGATTCGTGACATTTCGAGCCTTTCTGATGTTTTTAGATATACCTGCTATTTTAAAACCGTTATGGTTGAGGACAAGTTTTATTTTGAGCATTTAGATGACCACTTTTGTTCTTGCGCCCGATTCATTTAAAGAAAGTATGAGTGCTCAACAAGCCTGTGACGCGATGCGGCGTGCAATTTTAAAACTCATACCTGATGCAAATGTCATCGCTGTGCCAATGGCAGATGGCGGTGAGGGAACTGTGGATGCGTTACTCAGTGCTTGCCACGGTCAAAAAGTGCCGATAGCGCTTACAGGTCCTTTGCCCAATCAACGTGTGACGACGTATTTCGGTTTGATTGACGGAGGAAAAACCGCGGTGATTGAAATGGCAAAAGCCAATGGAATTCATCTTGTCGATATGGCTCAGCGAAATCCATTACTGACGTCAACTTATGGTACGGGCGAAATGATCAAGGCTGCTCTAGACTTTGGAGTAAGTAAAATTATCATTGGCTTGGGCGGGAGTGTGACCAATGATGGCGGTGCAGGTATGGCGCAGGCCTTGGGGGCGCAATTTTTAGATGAAAATGGCTTCGAAATAGCAGTTTGTGGTGGTTATCTGGATCAAATTAACAGTCTTGATTTGACGCAGCTCGACTCACGTTTAGCGCATACAGAAATTATCATTGCCAGCGACGTCATTAATCCACTATGTGGTGAAAATGGTGCATCCCATATCTTTGGCCCGCAAAAAGGCGCAACGCAGGAGATGGTACGTCAGTTAGATCAGAACCTCAGTCATTATGCCGATGTGGTTGAAGCGACACTGGGTTGTACTTTACGTGCTCTCGCAGGTGCAGGTGCTGCGGGTGGATTAGGTTTTGGGTTGATGGCTTTTGCAGGTGCATCAATGCGATCAGGTGTGGAATTGGTCATTGAACAAAGTCAGTTGAATGAAAAAATAGCACAGGCAGACTATGTACTGACTGGTGAGGGGAAAATTGATCATCAAACCAAGTTAGGTAAAACACCATTTGGTGTGGCGCAAGTTGCAAAAAAATATAATAAACCTGTGATCGCATTTACTGGTCTAGTGGGTGAGGGGATAGCAGAACTCTATGATTTAGGTTTCACACAGATTGTTGGGATTAATCCACCAGATTGTAAGTTGAAAGATACATTAAAAAATGCAGAAACATACTTAGAAAAAAGTTGTAAAGATCTCATCAATTCTATATGTAAAAGATCAGAACCTACTCCTCTTAAGATGGATCGGTTCTGAAAAGTGTTATTTCTATAAGCGATTTTCTAAATAGTGCTGTGCAAATGTAACTTCTGCTTGGTACTCGGTTAGATTTTGCGGTTTAGGGAGACGAATATTAGGTGCAATACCAATGTCGTCAATTTGCTGCCCGGTACGGCGGTGGATAAATGTGGTTGCATAATACAGTGTGAATTGTTGAGATGGCGTTTTGATGGTTCGAATATTTGAAGCATCTAAAGCCCCATAAGTGTTACGCCCCATGACTAAAACATTCGGATTTTGACGTGCGGTTAAAATAAACATTTCACACGAACTACCGCATTCTTCATCTGACAGAATAACAACTTTTTGGGGCGTAGCTTTTACGTCTGAATGGGCGATCACATATTTTTCCTCTTTCTGCTTTGTCATCCCAACCCAGCTATTTTTGTTGCTTTCAAGTTTAGCAATCATACGATTAAATTCTACCTTGATTTCTCCATCAGGTAAGGTTTTGGCTGTTTCTTTCCATGATTGAATATTATCTGTAGATGCATAAATTTGGGGCATTTCAAACCAATACTCAGCTGCTCCCAAAAGTGGATAAAGGGGTTGTGCTGATGTATCAAAACCGCCTGAGTTTTTGCGTAGATCAAGAATTAAAAAACGTGCGTCTAACACTTGGTTTTGATTGTCTTGAATGATCTTTTCAAGTTGATTTTGAACAGACAGATCAAAAGTTGGGATGGTAATTAAGGTTGTCTGCTCGGATAATTTTTGCGTGGTCACGAGATTGCTTGATTGTATTGTTGAACTCTCTGTGATGGCTTCTGATATGGTTTTTTGGCCTAAGCTCAGATGGCCTTTACGAATAGATTTGAGAAAGTGATTGGTAATTTCTTTACAGGCATCGACCGAATTTACTTGTGTAATTTTAGTGTTTTGCTCATTTATGACCTTTTGAATATTTTCTGGATAGTTGTCCCAGTTTTTTGCTCGAATACCAGCATCATTTTTGAGTATAAATTCAGAGCTAAAGTTAAAATCTTTTTGGCACTCACTAGGTGTCATGGGACTAAGTCCATCTGCAGCTTGAATACTTGGGCTTAGAAAAAAACTACCACTCAGTACCAACAATGAAAGCTGTGAACATTTATTGAACATGTCATGATTCCTAGAGACGGTTATTTTCTAAAGTTATAAGCCTATGGATTTAAATAGGTCTTTGTTTTTCTAATGATATTGAATTGTAAATCTACTGATTTTTTACTGTATAAACAATGAAAATTTTAAATGAATAGTCATGGTTAAAACGGTGTGTTTCCGCGTCAAGTTGAGTCACTTTGTAGTCGTCTACGCTGTGAATTTAGGGTAGCTCTGTTAAACTACCAATTCACATAGCACGATGAGACACCATGAGTTTAGCCAACCTGATTGATGAATTAAATCCTCAACAAAAACAAGCCGCAACAACAGAAGCACAGCATAGCTTGGTTTTGGCGGGAGCAGGTTGTGGTAAAACCAAAACTATCGTAGCGCGTGCAGCTTATTTAATTGATCAAGGCGTGCCTGCTAATCAAATTCAAATTTTGACTTTTACTCGTCGTGCAGCGAGTGAAATTGTTGCTCGTGTGGAGTTGGCTCTAGGTGAGCAAGCCAAAGGGTTACGTGCATCAACCTTTCATACCTTTTGTATGTACCTCTTGCGCCGTATTCCAAAAGCCTTTGGTCTAGAACAGTTTTCGATTATTGATCGTGATGATCAACTCATGATGTTCCGCCTGATTCGTGGCCGTGATGATAAGAAAAACCCCAATCACTTGCCCAAGCCAAAAGAACTCTGTGACCTATATTCTTTTGCGCGGAATACGCGTCAAAAACTTAGCATTGCCATGGAAAAGCAAATGCCTGAGTACTTTGCTTTAAAAGATCAAATCGCGGATATCATGAAAGAATACGAAGCTCGTAAACGTGCGCGTAGTTTTCTCGATTATGACGATATCTTGGCGATTGTGGCGAAAGCTTTGGCGGAATCAGATGGACTGGTCGATTATGTCGCTTCAATTTGTCGCCACATGTTGGTTGATGAAATGCAGGATACCAATCCGCTGCAATGGGCGTTACTTGAGCCACTAAAAGAACGTGTCAGCTTGTTCTGTGTCGGCGATGATGCACAGTCCATTTACGGCTTCCGTGGTGCAGACTTTGAAAATATTCATCATTTCAAAGAGCGTGTACCCGACGCACAGATTTTCAAACTCGAAAAAAATTATCGTTCAACCCAAGAAATTTTAGATCTGTCGAATTGGTTGTTGGATGAAAGTGAAATTAAATATGACAAACGCCTAGATGCCTATCGTGGTGAAGGGATTAAGCCGAAAATGCATATTTTCCCGAATGAGTTTGATGAAGCCAAATGGATTGCCATCGACATTAAAGAACGTCATTACCTCGAAGGCAGCAAATGGTCGGATCATATGGTGCTTGTGCGTTCAAGCTTTGCTGCTCGTCATATTGAAGCAGCCTGTATTGCCGCAAACGTGCCGTATCGCTTTATTGGCGGCATGAAATTACTTGAAACAGCCCATGTAAAAGACTTGCTCAGTGTACTGCGTGTAGTGGCCAATCCTTTAGATGATATCGCGTGGATGCGCTTTTTAACCTTATGGAATGGTGTGGGTGATGTCGGTGCGAGTAAGTTATCGCAGCAGATTTTACTTGAGCCAGAAATGCAAGCCATTGCAACCAAGTTGGAAAAGTTTGGCAAAGTACCTGACCAAGCGATTCTGATGATGAAGCAAATGTCGGTGTTGAAAGATCAGGTCAAAGAATGCGTAAGCTTGGCTGTTCAAGCGATTTCTGAGCAGCTGGAAGAAAACTATAAAAAAGATTGGAACCGCCGTGTCGGGGATTTTGATCTGGTGAAACAACTGGCATCCAAACATACGCAGTTGAGTGAATTCTTAGAAGAATATGTCCTTGATCCAGTTTCCATTTCTGAAATTGAACGCCAATCTGACAGTGATGTCGTGACCTTAATTACCATTCATTCGGCAAAAGGAACGGAGCAAAAAGTCTGTTATGTGGCGAATGTCACACCAGGGCAATATCCACATGCACGTGCTCAAGGTAATTTCGATGAAGTGGAAGAAGAGCGTCGTGTGTTATATGTGGCACTGACACGTGCGCAAAATGAATTGATTTTGACTAAGCAAAACTTGAACCACTGGGCGCGTGAAACTGTCGATGAGCAAGGGCGTAAAGTAGAAAGTTACTTTATGAATGATTTAACTCGAAATTTATGTAGTTTGGAAACACACTATAAAACCCGTCAGCAAACCGTAAAAAGTGCGTTAATCGAAAGAAAATCGATTAATTTAGATTTTGGTATCGATCTCGATTAAAATAGATTTTTGACGTGATTTACACGCAAGTTAAAAAGCAAAATAGACAAATGCTTTTTGATGATGCTGTCTATTTGGAAGATTGAATGAAAATTTTAGTACGTAACTTAGAGCGTTCAGTTACTGAAGCAGAATTGGTTGAACTGTTTAAACCATTTGGCGCAGTAGAGTCTGCTGTTGTTGTTATGGATGCAAGCACAGGTAAATCGAAAGGGTTTGGTTTTGTCGAAATGCCAAATGGTCGTGAAGCTGTAAAAGCGATTAAAGGCCTGAATACTTTGAAAGTCAAAGGTGCGGGTATTCGCGTAAAAGCGGCTGAAGATAAGCCTAAAGCATAAATTCAAAAAGGAGCGTAACGCTCCTTTTTTATCGGTGATCTATGAAAAAATGCTACTCGGCCTTGTCGATTGTTGCGCCATCTGGTTCGAACATTGCGTGCGGACGTAAAACGCTTGAAGTCCGCTCATGGCAGCCTGAGCATTTGCCTTTAAAAGATTTAGTGATTGTGGAAAATCAACGCTACTTACATGAAAGTGGAGATGAAGATATTGGACGTGCGGTGGCGATGGTCGATGTATATGACGTTCATGCATGGACTGAAAATGAGGTAGAGCTAGCGCAGGCGACATATTGGACAGCAGGGTACTGGGCTTGGCGTTTGGAAAATATCAGGATGATCCATTGGGATATGTCTGTTCCTGCAAAGCGTGACATTTATTTAATTGAAATCGATCATCCATAATATTTATTGTGAATTTCCTAAAAATCCGTTTAAGCTTATTCATGTAGAAAAACGCCAAAATTTAGGGAATTGTTCATGTCTCGTGTTGCTCGCTTTCATGCTGATCGTACCAATCAAAAGTTATATTTTAGCCGTCTTGCATGTCAGCAAGCCGAGCAGACCGATCATGTTCAACAAGCTCAGGCTTATCGCGAAGCAGCGGTTTTTCATTTGCATGGTGCAGTACTTGCGTTTTTACAAGAGTTGGTGCGTTACTATCGTTTAAATGAGCCTGCGCCCACGTTAAAGTCGATTGAAACGCTGATGGCTGAAAAAGGTCAGGTATCACCTGAAGTGACTGTTATGCAGCAATTGGCAAAGCAGGGTTTTATTGCAGAGCTGAAACGCGCACATCGTATGTGTCAGTATGCACCTGAACCGTCTGCACCAGAGCCAGAAGATGAAACGTCTTCAAATTTAATTATTAAAGTCACTCAAACACCGCAAGCATGGTTGCCAGATACCGCTATTTTGCGTGAATGGCATCGTGATCTAACCCAATTGATTGATGGATTTCGTAACGAGATGGTGGAATTCTAATCGGACTATTGCTACTTGAAATAAATTTATTTAACCCGATATAAGATTATCTAAGTAATACAAAGTGCAGATGCCTTTATCACCATGTTGCGCATGGAGGGATATATGTCTATAGAACAGTTGAAAGAACTCTTTGGGAACCAGGAAGCAATTTTAGAGCTGGTTCAATTGGAAGGTGGTGAGTTGGCATTGCGTAATGCAGGCTCAGAAAAAGAGCCTTTGGTGACTATCCAATTCAATGAAGAATTACGCAATATTTTGGGCGATCAAATGAGTGTGATCGCTCAGCAAATGATTCAGGCTGCATTGTTTGGTTTGTTAGAAAAACAAGTGGATGAATGGCATGCCGAAGTGGTTGATGAAAAGCCAAAATATATGAGCTAATCATATAGCTGCTGATTTTGTGGATCATGTTGATGAAAACGCACCTTTTGGTGCGTTTTTTTATACTCAAAATGGCACTTAGACTTTGCTCAGTTCAGCAGGTGAGATCAGTATCGAACCTAAAAATACAATAAAGACCCCGATGAGCTGTAAGAAAAAAGGATTTTTGGCATCTTGCCAATACAGAATCAGAAAGACGATGGAAATGGGATAAAACAATAGACAGCCCAGTCCCCATAAAATACTGGTTTTAAATGCAGCGATGAGAAAGCCCAGACCGCCAATCAAAATAATGGCAAGGCCTAAATAGAGGATGTACATGTTTTTCTCGTTTCTTGTTTGAAGTATTTAACATGATGCTTCGTTTGATGCTCATTTTATCAATATGTTTTTTAAATTCAATTATTTGTAATTTTAAAATTACTGAATTATATCAATTAAAAAAAGGCGATGCTTTAATGCATCGCCTTTTGGGTTTTGCTCATAAGAACTTAATTAGGCACTTAGTTTAGTGTGTCGGAGTTTGGTGATGGGCAATTTGGATTTGATTTAAAATATGATTGCTCATATTTTTCGCCATTTCCTCTTTGGCATAATAAACCTCACCGATATTGTCACGACGAATGACTTCAGCTTCTTCTTTACTTTCCGCACACACCAATACTTGGATAGAAGGATTCAGCATTTTGGCAATATCGACAATTTTATGAATATCTAAAATATCCATAGGTGAAATGACCAAAAGGCGTGCGTGTTGAATATGGGCCTGAATTAAAACACCCGGTTCTGTTGCTACACCGGATACCGCAGCGATGCCTTTTTCCCGCAAGTTTTCCACGATTTCACGGTTTTCTTCAGCAATAACCACTTTAATGTTTTCATTCATTAATTCACGGGTAATACGACGACCGACTTCACCATGACCAATTAGTACCACCTGATCACGTAGATAATCCTGTGAGACCTCATCCGGCAACATAGCTAATGGGTCACTACTACGTTCCAGTAATCGGGCCAAATTCGAGCGCTCACGGATGAGTCGCTGCATAGGCTCGATGGCTGAAAATACAAATGAGTTGAGTGTAATCGAGATTAAAGCACCTGCCAGTATCAGGTTTTGTCCTTCCATAGAAAGGAGGTTTAGAGATACACCTAAGGTCGCCAAAATAAATGAGAACTCACCAATTTGCGCCAAGCTTGCCCCAACGGTTAATGCGGTATTGATGGGGTAACGGAAGAACAACACCAACGCCATTGCAGCGATGGTCTTACCAATCATGATAATGCCGACCACAGCTAAGACGTGAAGCGGTTGTTCAATCAAGATCCGTGGATCAAACAGCATGCCGACGGAGACGAAAAACAAAATCGAAAAAATTTCACGTAGCGGAAGGGTTTCTTCTTCTGCACGGTGACTAAAGTCAGACTCTTTGACCACCATACCGGCAAAAAATGCGCCCAGTGCCATGGATACACCAAATACCTTGTAGGCACCAAAGGCAATAGACACAGCTGCTGCAACCACGGTAAGCGTGAATAATTCACGTGAGCCTAAGCGTGCAACCACTTGCATAATCATTGGCACTAAGCGTTTACCAATGATCAGCATGAAGGCAATAAAGCCAGCAACTTTGAGTAAAGTTAGACCTAAGGTCAGCCAAATATTTTCATCGGCACTGCCTGATGTGAGCGGTTGACCGCCAAGCAGTACGGCAGTCGCAGGTAGAAGGACCAGGACCAGAACCATCACCAAGTCTTCAACCAAGAGCCAACCCACGGCAATTTTACCATTGACGGAGTTGAGTAAGCCGCGATCACCTAAGGCTTTGAGTAGAACGACAGTACTTGCACACGACAAACTTAAGCCAAACACTAAGGCTGAGCCCATGCTCCAGCCCCAAAGCATGGAAATTCCCATACCGAGTAAGGTCGCCACTGCAATTTGTAAAATGGCACCCGGGAGGGCAATACGACGTACTTGCATCAAATCATTGAGTGAAAAGTGCATACCCACGCCAAACATCAGAAACATCACACCGAGTTCGGCCAACTGGTTAGCGAGATGGATATCGCCAACTACCCCAGGTGTGTTTGGGCTAATAATAATACCGGCAATCAGATAGCCGATAAGGGGAGGAAGTCGCAGGCGTGCAGCAATATAGCCAAAAATTAAGGCAAAACCAAAGCCAACAGCAAGTAATATTATGAGTTCTACATCATGAGGCACTAAAAACTCCTTAAGCCTAAGTTAAGGGTAAAAAAGACAAGCACAAAAAGTGCCAAAAAGCATTTTAAAAGTTTAGCAATTCGAATAAAAAAAATGCAAAAAAAAACGACCTAAGTAGGTCGTTTTTTTCAAAAAACTAAAATTATTTGATTTTAGCTTCTTTGAAGATTACGTGTTGACGGATTTTTGGATCAAATTTTTTGATTTCCATTTTTTCCGGCATAGTACGTTTGTTCTTAGTGGTAGTGTAGAAATAACCTGTACCAGCAGAAGAAACTAGGCGAATTTTATCACGCATGTTCGTAGCTCCTTAGATCTTTTGACCTTGAGCACGTAGGTCAGCAACAACCTTTTCGATGCCCAATTTGTCGATAATACGCATACCTTTAGTAGTTAGACGAAGACGTACGAAACGTTTTTCGCTTTCTAACCAAAAACGGTGGTGATGCAGGTTCGGCTCGAACCGGCGTTTAGTTTTGTTGTTGGCGTGTGAGACGTTGTTACCAACGACTGGACGCTTGCCGGTAACTTGGCAAACCTTAGACATGGTGTAACTCCATTGATTTAGCCAACAGCAAATCTGTATGGCCAGTCAAAAAAAACATTGAATTCATTCAAGGGGCGTTTTATATCAAAAATGCGCTTAAAAGACAAGCGATTTTGCATAAAACGAACGATCACCTAGTGTGATCGTTCATGCCTTGATCGTTTATCGAAGAAGTGTCTTCGAAATCAGTTTGTGGATCGGCTTATTGAACGGTGGAAGAATGAATTTCAAACTATAGAGTTTTGGATTCGACATCACCGAGCGTTCATGCGACAAACTGAAGAAACCTTCTGGACCATGATATTTCCCCATACCCGAAGCCCCCACACCGCCAAACGGCAGGTCATCTTGAGCAACATGGGTTAATACCGTGTTTTGTCCGAAATGTCCTGAATGGGTACGTGTTGCGACATAGTCGGCACGTGCCTGATCAAAGTCGAAATAGTATAAAGCAAGTGGACGAGGACGGCTATTAATAAAAGCAATAACCTCGTCAATTTGATCATATTCCATGATCGGAAGGATCGGACCGAAGATTTCATGCTGCATAATTTGCATGTCTGGAGTGACACCCGTTAAAACAGTCGGTGCAATTTTACGTACAGCGTCCACATCTTCATTTTGTGGGTTAAAACTGATGATTTGTGCGCCTTGATCACGCGCATCTTCTAAATAACCTTGTAGGCGGTTGTACTGCTTGTCATTAATAATCGAGGTGTAGTCCTGATTATGGGCAATACTTGAGTACATGGCTTCAACGCACACTTTATAGTGATCTAAAAATTCAGCCGTTTTACCACGAGGTAAGAACACATAGTCAGGTGCAACACAAGTTTGACCTGCATTCCAAAGTTTACCAACAGCAAGACGCTGTGCGACATCTGCTAGGTCAATAGACGGATGAACCAATACAGGTGACTTTCCGCCTAATTCTAAAATCACCGGAACTAAATTTTCAGACGCTGCCGCCATGACGGTTTTACCGACATTGGTCGAGCCAGTAAAAATCATTTTGTCGAAGGCAAGGTGACTAAACGCATCTGAAATTGGGCCACCACCGTTGACGACTGCGACCAATTCTTGAGGAAATGCTTCTGCGAGAGCTTTTTCTAGCACATCACCAAATGCCGCAGAGGCACTCGAAATTTTGATCATGGCATGGTTGCCCGCAGCCAAAGCACAAATCAGTGGGCCTATAGAAAGAAGCAGTGGGTAGTTCCATGGCGTAATAATGCCGACGACACCAAGCGGTTGATATTGCACCCATGCTTTTGCAGGTTGGTGAATAATTCCGACATGGCGTTTGGATGGTTTCATCCAGTCTGTCAAATGCTTGCTATAATATTTAATGTGTTCAAGACATGTAAGTAACTCACCAATCTTGGTTTCACCAATAGAACGGTTACCATAGTCTTGATTAATTGCATCAGCAAATTGATCTTGATACTTAACTAAGATACGCTTAAGCCGAGCCAAACGATCAATACGTTCCTTCGCTGTAGGCAATGGGTAACGTAAATACGCTTGTTTCTGCTGTTCCAACATATTGTTGAGATGCTGCTGATCAAAAGAATGTGGTGTCATTGAAGTTGTTTTTGTCTGACTATTCATGTCGCACGACCATATCCAAATTAGCGATTAATTAATTTTTAGAGTAAATACTCTAAATAGTCAAGTTACTTTATGTGTTAGTGTTCTAATGCTTTGAAATAAATGGTTGTTTTAGGATGTCTCACACCAAAACCTTAAAAACGAAAGAACGTATTTTGCAGCTGAGTTTGCAGTTGTTTAATGAGCGTAGCGAGCGTTCAGTGACAACCAATCATATTGCTGCTGAACTGGGAATGAGCCCAGGTAACTTGTATTACCATTTCCGAAATAAAAGTGAAATTATTAAGGAATTAATGGAGCAATATCAGCATGAAACGCTAGAAATGTTAGCGCTTCCTGATGATCGTCAGCTTGATGCCAATGATAAAATTCGCTATTTCCAAGTGTTAAGTAGCCAATTATGGGCTTATCGCTTTTTACATCGTGATGTTTATCACTTGGTCGAAAATAATGAAGATTTCCGCAAAATGTATCCACGTTTTGCCGGTCAAGTCATGCAACAAGGGCAGAAAATTTATCGTGCCTTTGTTGACGCAGGCTTAATGCAGATGACCGATTCTGAAATTGAGGCCTTAACCATTAACTTGTGGATCGTGCTGACCAACTGGACCAACTTCCTTTATATGTCTGGCCATATTACTGACTCAAACACTTTGGAAGAAAAATGGGTGTGGCAAGCACTACGACAAATGGTGTTCTTAGAAGGTGCATATCTACGTGGTGAAAGCCGTGAAACCTATGAGCGATTGCTCGAAACTTTAGGGCCGTCGGACTTATTTGCAAGTCTTTCAAACGCAAAGCATCAGGTTACTGAATAAGACTATTTAGTCTGGCTTTAAAAAGCGTTAGAATACTCGGCTCTTTTTTCAATTTAACTGATTAGTGATATAAACCAACATGAATATGTCGACCGCTAACACAGCACGCTTACTCATTACCTGTGAAGATAAACCGGGGATTGTGCAAGCTGTATCGAGCTTTTTGTATCATCAGGGAGCAAATATTACCGCACTTGATCAATACGCGACTGAAGCTCAAGGGGGGCGATACTTCATGCGTGTTGAGTTCGAATTGGACAATTTACAAAGCCGTAAAGAAAGTCTAACTCAAACATTTGCGAGCAATGTTGCTGAGCGTTACAACATGCACTGGCGTTTAGCTTTAGTCAGTGATGTGAAGAAAGTCGGTATCTTGGTGTCTAAAGTTGACCATGCTTTGCTTGAACTGTTATGGCGTCATGCACGTGGTGGTTTACCATGTGAAATCACCAAAGTCGTGTCTAATCACGATGCTTTACGTGAATCTGTAGAAAATTTCGGTATTCCGTTTGAAGTGGTTCCTGTGAACAAAGAAAACAAACGTGAAGCTTATGAGCAAATTGATCAATTGATGCAAGGCAATGATTTATTGGTTCTTGCTCGTTATATGCAAATTTTAGACGAAGAATTTGTTCAAAAATGGGAAATGAAAGTGATTAACATTCACCATTCATTCCTCCCAGCCTTTGTTGGTGCGAACCCATATAAACAAGCGCATGAAAAAGGTGTGAAGTTGATTGGTGCGACAGCACACTATGTGACTGCGGATCTTGACCAAGGGCCGATTATTGAGCAAGACGTAGAGCGTGTAAGTCACGACTTTACCGTTGAACAATTGCGCGAGTTAGGTCAGGACGTAGAGCGTAATGTACTCGCACGTGCAGTCAAATGGCATCTTGAAGATCGTATTATTGTCGATGGTAATAAAACTGTTGTATTTCAATAAAACGAGATAAATTTTTGAATAAAAGGGCATACTTTAGGTATGCCTTTTTTATATTATGATTAAAAAAAGTCATTAAAACTGACGAATTAATAGTTGCAAATGAAAACACTTCTCATTTATTATTGCCGTACTTTAATTGTGCTAACCGATGAGCATGATTGTATTTTTGACAAAATAAATGCAATCGCTTCTTCAAGGTAACTGAGTTTAATGAGTCAATCTCCCGCTCCAATGATGCAATCACCTAACCCGATGAAAAAGAAAATCATTACTGCGCTTCTCGCTGTTGTGGTAGGGCATATGGGGGTATTGTGGGCGGTCAGCAATATGAAAGCACCAGAACTTAAACCGATCGAAAAAGATCCGATTAAAGTTCGCTTTGTGAAGATTGTTGAAGAGAAAAAACCAGAACCTCCGAAGCCAAAACCAGAACCGAAGAAAGAGCCACCAAAGCCAAAAGAAGTTAAAATTGTAGATAAGCCTTTACCACCTCCACCGAAGAAAGTGGAAAAACTGGAACAGGTGAAAAAGAAAGATGCGCCGAAACCAACTGTTGAAGCGGTCAAAAACGTACCACCAACACCTGTTGTTTCAACTGTGGTTTCTGAAACGAAAGTCGTTCGTGTTGAACCAACACCTCCGGCACCTGTTGCACCACCACCTGCGCCTCCAGCACCACCTGCGCCACCGACACCTAAAACTGTGAGCATTGGTAATGGTGTCAGTTGGATTAAGAAACCGAATGTTCAATTTGAAAATGGTGAATTAAAAGCGTCGTGTACAGTTGAAGTTGCGATTGCTGCAAGTGCTGAAGGTAAAGTCGAATCAGCAACGATTAAAAACTCGACTTGTGGCGCTGCTGTAAACCGTAAAGTGACTGATGCAGTGAAGCGTGCACGTTTATCCAAATATATTGATAATGGTGTGGCAACTCCGACGCGAGTTGATCAACCATTCAACTTTAAACTTAATTAAGATTCCGGCTAACCCATTAGGAGTTCGAATATGAACTTTTCAGTTTATTGGCAACATGCAGATGCAGTCAGCAAAACACTGTATTTCGTGTTACTTGCAATGTCGATTGCGACTTGGACGATCTTCGTTCTTCGTATTATGGGCACACGTCAGCTCAAACAAGTGGCGTATAACCACCTTGCAGATGCACTAAGCAAACTGAAAGCGAAATTTGCTCCTTTGGCTTTTGAACAACGTAAGGCTGTGGCTGAACAAGCATTACTACGTCAAATTTCGGTAGAAAAAGCTAATGCTGAAAAAGGCGTATCTGTATTGGGTACGATTGCTTCAATTGCACCGTTCGTAGGTTTGTTCGGTACAGTATGGGGTATTTTTCATGCCCTTGTAGCAGTGGGTAAAAGCGGTCAAGCGGGTTTAGCGCAAGTGGCAACTCCAGTCGGTGAAGCTTTGATCATGACCGGTCTTGGTTTGGCTGTGGCGATTCCTGCGGTATTGGCTTATAACATCTGTGTTCGTTTTAACCGTACACTGTCGAATGAATTGCAAGATCAAGCGCATGGTTTATTGATTGATACTATGTTGCAACAAGAATCTGCAGCGAAGAAAGAAGACGTGAAAACTGCACAGCAAAGTTTAGCTGGAGGTCAAGCTTAATGGCTTTTCAATTGGGTGAAGACAACGATGCTGGCATGAATGAGATGAACCTCATTCCGCTCATCGATATTATGTTGGTATTGATGATCATCTTCTTGGTGACTGCGACTGTTGCCAACCCATCAATTCCATTAACCTTGCCACAAACGACTGCAGAAGTGATTGATCTGCCAACTGAAAGCGTAACCATCAGCATTAACTCAGCGGGTGATATTGCTTGGAATGGTGATATTGTCACGCTCGAAGATTTAGAAAGTCGTCTAAATACAGCTGGTCAGCAAGAACGTAAGCCTGCATTGGTATTAAAAGCCGATAAAGAATCACGTTATGACACAGTTGCACAAGTGATGTCGCGTGCGAGTGGAGCCGGACTCAGCGATATCGCCTTTGCCAGTGATAACTAAGCACTGAGCAAAGATAACTAAAAAAAGCGACTGAAATGTCGCTTTTTTTATGTCTCTATTTCGAAAAGACGTCGTACAATTAGATCATTCAGATTTGAGTAGCTCTTGAAATTTGCTACGTAATTTCATGAGTTTAGGTGGTATTGAAAAATTACAGTAGCCTTGGTTTGGGTTACGCGCAAAGAAGTTCTGATGATATTCTTCGGCAGGGTAGAAGGTCGGCATTGGACTGAGTTCAGTCACGATATTGATGCCTTCAGCTTTTAATTCTTCAATACGGTGTTCAGCGATTTGCTTTTGTGAATCGTCCTGATAGAAAATCACTGAGCGATACTGTGTGCCGACATCATTGCCTTGACGATTCAGCGTGGTTGGATCGTGGGTTGCGAAAAATACATCCAGCAATTGGCTAAAACTGATTTGGCTGTCATCAAAATTGATCTGAATGACTTCTGCATGTTGGGTATTCCCCTCACAAATTTGCTCATAGCTCGGATGCTGAGTAACTCCCCCTGCATAACCACTGACGACTGTTTGCACGCCCTTTAGTTGTAGAAAAACTGCTTCTATACACCAAAAGCACCCACCACCAAATACCGCTTGTTGCATAGTGAAATCCTATTTTGTTCCCTGATGTTTAATATGGGGTTATAGCTAAAAACTGCAATGTACGTCTGTATACTAATCACTAGTTTATGTGCATTAAATGTCTCTGGCATGACTGAACAGTGAATAAAAAAGTCTGCCGAAGCAGACTTTTAAAATGATTTAACGCGGTTGAACAGCGCTTTCATATTGAATTAATAAATTGCCGTGACGGTCTAGCAATTTCAAGGTTTTTCCAAAAACTTGATAATGCGTTACCTTTTCGAGTGCTGCATGGTACTGTCGCTCTAGCCCATTGTTATTGAGACAAGCCATTTGTGTCGATGCAATCGGGCCAAACGTTATGGTGTCTTTGCCAGCATTATAGCCACCCATTATACGATTACAGCCGTCTGCACCTGAGACACGTTTTGAAGCCGCATCGAATTGAATGCTTGGAATATTATGCGCATTGGGTGCTGTTTTGATTGGGGTGTTGCCAATCTGAGTGGCAATCCAAGTACGGTTTTGTAATAGGTTTAAATTTTCAGTTATGGTGTTGTCTTGTGCAGGCATGCTTTCACAGCCTGTCACCACTAAAGTTGAAACCAAAGTTGCAGCAACAAATATTTGTTTTAGCATCGGAATTTCCCCGTGGAAGCATTTCAATTATCTAAGCAAATATCGCACAGATAAGCTAGCCATATTTGTATCAATATTTAAGAATTACAATTGATTGGCGCTTGGATTAGACTGTGAATGCGGCAAACCTTGTCGGATTAACTTCGAATATTGTTCACTGCTCAGTTGCTTAATTTGAGAGACGCGGGGGTTAACATGGGCTTTTTGATACCATGTTTTCATATCCCAATTTTGGTCTATGGCATGGAGGTCGTGCAAATAATTCGGCAAATAACCGGATGCAAATAAGCGGTAATCGGTTGGAAGTTGATGTTTGGAAACCGCTTGAATCATGTCAAACACCAGTGTTGTACAATTACTAGTGAGTGTGTTGTACCATTTGGGTTGAGTCTGCAGTTCATCGGCTTTATGTAGATATTCAATAAACAGCGCCTGCATTTCAGATTTTGGCATGTTTACGGGGAAGAAATAGACCTGTTCTCCGCGTGTATTGCTGCGGGTATAGATAATATCTTTTTCATCTGATGCAATGAGGCTCAGTTCATATTTACGGAAAAAACCACCAATCGCAGAGAATTCTTCATTTTTCTCTTTGCGAATTTCAATCGAAAACGTCAGCGGTGGTCGGTCAGCAAAATCAAAAGTGACCAGTGTATGGGCAATTTGCGGCCCCATCCAATACGAGGTAATGATGTTGACGCCATTGATTTGACTCAGGTCATATTGGCGAGTTTCCCAACGCGGGGTATAGCTGCCATCGGCATGCCAGTCGAAATTACGCACATTGTGTAAGGTGACGAGATTGCCTTGCTTTTCATAATGTAGAATTTCTGCTACTTCAGGATTCCATTCACGATCTTGGCGTGCTTCCATGCCAAAATACCAAAATAGACCACAGATAAAGCCCACAATATAAATCAAGACATCTTTACGACGGCTAAAAAAGTGTTGGGTAATATAGAAGCCTAAAATGCTCAGGGCAAAAGCGATCCAGATCCCAATGATAATGCGGCTGCCTAACCAGCCTGCCGGTTGCTGTATCCACAGGGCGGCACAGAGCCAAATCGAAGAACAGAGGACAAACACACTAAATAGAGCATGAAGAATACTTCGCCCTATTTTTTTGAACATTGCTTGTTGGTCACTCTGTTGCATATTTTTCTTTTAGCTTAAGATTTTTCTTTATTTTCTGTAAGTTGCGAACTCAAAAGCAATCCCAGTTTTGTCGTCGATATGTTGTTCTGACGCCATTTTTTGAAAGTCCGCAGGAATTTCAGGATAATGCGCATCACCTTGAACATCGAGTTCAACATGCGTGAGTTCTAAACGGTCTGCGATGCCGATGGTTTGCTTAAAAATTTCGCCACCACCAATAATAAACAAACTCGTTGGTTTTTCTGAACTTGCGACATCGGCAACTGCTTGCGTTAACGCCTCGTCGATACTATATGCGACTTTGGTGCCTTCAAATGACCAATTGTTATCTCGTGTAATCACCCAATTGATACGTTTTGGTAGGGTGCGTCCCATAGACTCTAAGGTTTTGCGTCCCATGACCACGACGCCGCCTTGGGTGATGGCTTTAAAGTGCTGTAAATCGGCAGAAATATGCCACGGCAAATCATTACCTTTACCAATGCAGCGCTGTTGATCCATAGCGACAACGTGCACGATTTCTAAATTTTGAAATGCCATAGTTTGAACTCAAATAGCCGAAATATTTGCCGTCTATTAGAATGCAAAATCCCGCTTGAGGTAAAGCGGGATTTTGCTTTTCACTTGGGATTTCTAAAATTAAACCGCAACAGGCGCTTTAATCGCAGGATATGATTCATAACCTACGATTTCAATATCTTCAAATTTAAAATCGAAAAGATCGGTAATTTCAGGATTGAGTTTTAATTGGCACAGACCCATTGGTTCACGTGTCAATTGCAACTGCGCTTGTTCGAAATGGTTGGCATATAAATGTGTATCCCCACCGGTCCAAACGAAGTCACCTACACCTAGTCCACAAACTTGCGCAATCATATGTGTTAACAGGGCATAGCTGGCAATGTTAAACGGCACACCCAGGAAAACGTCAGCACTGCGTTGATATAATTGGCAGGATAATTTTCCATTTTGGACAAAAAATTGGAACAAGGTGTGGCATGGTGGCAGTGCAACATTACCTGCCTCATTTGGGTTCCAACCCGACACGATTAGACGACGTGAGTTAGGATTGGTTTTGATTTCATTGACCAACCATTTAATTTGGTCAAAACCATCTTGTTCATATAGGCCATCGGCTTTTTTGGTTGCACCGAAATTACGCCATTGATGACCATAAACAGGACCTAATTCACCGGCAGGACGACCAAAACGAGCAGTTTGTTCTGCTGTAGACCATTCATCCCAAATCGAGACTTTATTGTCTTGCAAATATTGAACATTGGTATCGCCTTTAAGGAACCACAACAGTTCAATCACGATAGAGCGGAAATGAACTTTCTTGGTGGTGAGTAAAGGGAAACCTTGAGAAAGATCGAAGCGCATTTGATGACCAAATACAGAACGTGTTCCCGTACCCGTACGGTCGCCCTTGTCGCCGCCGTTGTCGAGAATGTGTTGTAAAAGGTCTAAATACTGGCGCATGTCTCTCTCATAATTTGCTAAATTTCTTGTGGCACATATTAGCTTGTTTTGCGTGTGGAAGGAACTGTGATGGGCGCTTGAATATAGTCAGGTTTAAAAAATCCAAAACATACGGTGTTTATTGGGTGATGACCAAATTTTGCAGGCAACAAGAGCTGAGTTGCCTGAGCTGAAGACGTCTATTTATAACAACTACATCAAGTGTTAACGAGACAATATGTCTGTTAAATCAAGCATGAGCTTAGAAAACGAAGCTCTATTTTTTACATATTGAGAGATGCTTCTTTCGCAGTGTTGAAAAAAAATACAGATAAGTTTGATTAAAAAATAAACGTGATTTTTCTCATTATGAAGAGGTGATATTGAACAACTATTTTTGATTAAGAGTTTGATATAAAAAATAAATCTATTTGAATTAAAAATAGACGATCGTATTTAAATGTGAAGATTTGTTTAAGAAATCTTACATTTTTTACATGAAAAAACATGATTTACGCGGTACTATCACCCTCGTTAAAATTTTTGAATGCCTAAATATAGGCGGGAGTGTGGGTTAAAGAATGGCTTATGATCACAATGTAAACTTGAGTGAAGTGCATGCTCCAGTTCAGGCAAATATCATAATTCGTTCTCAGGCGAGTAAAAATACGGGCAAGTCCAATACCACTCAAAAAGCAGCGACTAAAAATGTGGTATCCCGTAATGGTCAGCGTATCGATATCGATCGTTTGACAGGATTTTTACAAGGCATTACCCGCCAAAGCAGTACTCAGAAATGTGCCCGCAGTGTTCGTTTAGCACTTGAGTCCGCAGGGGCACGTTTTAACGGTCACCCTGTTGCTGCAGCAGACTGGGGCAGTACATTACAAAAAATTGGTTATCAAAAAATTAATTTAGCGTTTGATCGACCTAAGAAAGGCGATATCTATATTATCGACCGCAATCAAAGTAGTCGTTATGGTCATATCGCAGCATATTCCGGCAAGGGGTGGGTGTCTGATTATCGTCAAGCGGGTTATGCGGTCTATCGAACTCCAAATGTGAAATATAGCTATTATCGCTTAGCGGATTAACAGCCCGTGGATGCAAAAAGGTTAGTCTTCAAACCTTTTTGCACGTTGGCTGTAGATCGAGACGATAAATAATCCAATTGAAGCAAAGCCCACACATTGCAGCGCTAAAATCCAGCGGTGCTCATTGGGTAGAAAATAAATTAAGCACACTAAACATAAAATGGGCAAACTAGCCAAACCGCATTTTAATGACGGAGACAGTGTTTTTAGTTTGTCTTGTCTGAGCTTATAAAGCAGATCAATCATCAAACCAATCGCTAAACTTATGCCCGCAAAGCGGGGATCAAGTTGTTTTTGTTCAGCGCATAGAAAAATAAGTACACAGGTACTGATACAAATGATGAGCTTGATTTGTCGGTTACAGCGCTCAGAGTACCAAAACGTCAGCATTTAAACTTTACCTTGGGGTGAAGTTTTCTCGTTTTTATTCAGCAGTGAAATCGGGGAGAGCAGGCAGATCGCCAAAGCCATAAAGCCAATGCCTTGAGCACCCGGAATCAGAATTTCACCCTTATTCATGTTGATAAAAACCAATGCTAACAGCAGTGCAATCGGTATCCACGTCAATAAACGATAGAGCAAACCTGTTGGATTTTTTGCTGCGAAATGAATCTTGCAATAACGACAAATCAGGAAAATGACGCCTGTACCCATGAACATGAGAATGGCTTGAAGTGTTAGGGGTTCCATCCAATACAGAACACCGGTCAGTACGACCATCGCAATAAAAAACAGGATTTTTTTAAGTACAGAAACGCTGGGGTTAAACCAAAATTCAAGCATGGATCGATAGTTTAAAAATAAGCTGAATAAACTTTAGCACAGATCAGTTGTCTAATTCAGTCACTTCATGTGCAGTAAATACGTATGAAGGGATAAATTTCAGCGCATAAAAAAGCGAGGCTTAGACCTCGCTTGCTTAAAGACAATTATAAAATATTAATGATTTTTTTGTGGACCCCAGTCATAGATTTTTTTCTGGTAGGCATACCACATCATCCATAGTCCAATCAGAATCATCGGAACTGTCAGGAACTGACCTTTACTCATCCATCCGATGAACAGTTGACCATTGTCCGGCTCACGGAAGAATTCAACGGTGAAGCGTGCGATTCCATATCCGATGAGGAACAAGGCTGAAACGGCATAACGTGGACGAGGTTTTGAACTAAACCACCACAGCACGATAAACAGAATTAAACCTTCACAGAGGGCTTGATAGAGTTGCGACGGATGGCGCACCAACTGAAGTGGATCGGTCGGGAAGATCATGCCGAAAGCAAAATTAGGATCGGTCACTGCACGACCATACAGTTCGCCACCAATAAAGTTACCAATACGACCAAACATCAAGCCTGTCGGAACGCAGGGTGCAATAAAGTCGAGGGTCTGGAACCAGGTCATTTTATATTTCTTGCACCACAGTAACATGGCAATCATGACCCCAAGGAAACCGCCATGGAAGCTCATGCCACCTGTCCAAACTTGGAATAGCCACAGTGGGTTGGCAAGGAATTGATCGAAACCATAAAAGAAGACGTAGCCAAAGCGTCCACCAATCACGACACCCAATGCACCGTAGAAAATCAGGTCAGAGACCATTTCTGCGTTCCAGCCGTCACGTTGTTTTGCACGGTAGGTTGCCAAACCCCATGCAAATAAAAAGGCCAATAAATACATCAGACCATACCAGTGAACTTGTAGTGGCCCCAGTGATATCGCCACAGGGTCGATATTTGGATATGTCAGCATTGCTGTTCCTTGTCATTATGTTTTGCACAGATTTTAGCTGAATGTGCTGAAAAATGTTGTACATTCAATGTGTAAAGATATTGAGAGTTGAATATGTGCATTGTGGCTTTTGCTTGGCAGGTCTTGGATGACATGCCACTCTGCCTGATTTCGAATCGTGATGAGTTTTATCATCGACCGACGGCAGGCCTAAAGCAATGGGTAGATAGTCCGATTATTGCAGGGCAGGACTTACAGTCTGGTGGAACATGGATGGGGATAACCGCTCAAGGGCGTTGGGCGATTGTGACCAATTTTCGTGATGGTCGTGATCAGACCACATATCCCACTTCACGTGGCGCTTTGATTCAGCAATTTTTAGAATCTGAGCAAACGCCCATTCGGTTTGCGCAAGCACTGGAACAAATCCAATGTAATTATGCTGGCTTTAATTTATTCGTTGGCGATGCCACTCAAGCCGTTTATATGAGTAATCGCGGTGAAGGGCCACAAGTCTTAGCCAAAGGGGTGTATGTCACATCTAATGGTTTAATGACTGAACATTGGGAAAAGACCCGACATTTACGCAAACGTTTCACGCAAGAATTTTTGCCGATGCTACAAAGCCAGCAACCACAGGCGGATATAGACGCCGCTGCGTGGGATATTTTGGAAGATGAACGTAAAATCATTCCAGCATTGTTACCCAATACTGGGATTCAGGCGGAAATGGAACATTTGTTGTCTTCGACCTTTATTCAAAGTCCAGTGTATGGCACCCGCTGTTCAAATTTATTATGTATGCGGGATTCACAGTGGCATTGGCAGGAAAAACAGCAGCAGGGTGAGCAACAAGGACAGATCACCCAGATAGAAGTGCATTTAAAGCCATAAAAAAAAGCCGACGATTCGTCGGCTTATTTTTTTAGAGGTGTCTTATGCGGTTTTTTGTGTTGGCTGAGCTTGTTCTACCGCTTCGCCAGCAATCACACCACCATCTTTACGGGTGATGACAACGGTTGCAGAACGTGGACGTGAGGTGGCTGCTGCATTGGTTTGTGATGCAGGCCAGTGGCTGGTCGGTTCAGAATAGGATGCTGAATCTTCGCCGGGATGTTGCACATTGATAAAAATCGCTTTGTAGTCAGGTGTCATCGTCACACCTGTGATTTCACATTCTTTAGGTCCAGTCAGGAAGCGACGTAAGTTTTCATCATTCAGTTTTGCACCCACAATGGTTTCTTGACCCGATGATGTCGTGGCTTTTGTACCATCACCGACTTGACCCGGAAGTGCAGCAAGCATCATACAGTTGGTGGTATCGGTATAAGCACCGTCATCGGTTTGAATCCATAACACACCACGTGGGTCGAACCACATCCCATCGGGTGAAGACAAGTCATTGTTGTCATTGAGACCAGATAAGTTAATGTTGCTCGCCATTTTTGCTTCAGCACCAAACAGGTAGATATCCCAAGTAAAGCTGAGTGCTGTGGTTGTATCACCATCTTCACGGAAACGGATAATATGACCGTTGACGTTGCCTTTACCACCTTCAGGGTCGGTGTAGTTACGAGGGTTGGCAGCATCTAGTGCATGCGTCGTACCACGGTTCGAGTTATTGGTGAGGGTCACATAGACTTCACCATTGTCTGGATGCACAGCGACCCATTCAGGGCGGTCCATTTTGGTAGCACCGACAGCATCTGCGGCAAGACGTGCGAAGGTCAGAACATCTGCTTGTGAGCTAAACGGATAAACGCTGTTGCTTTGGTTTAAACCATTGACGTTATAGCTCAATTCAATCCATTGACCTTTGCCATCATTGTTAAATTTGGCAACGTATAACTTACCATTGTTCATGTATTTGTCACCCGCGGCATAGCCACCGTTGACATCTTTTTTATTCCATTTTTGGTCGGATACAAATTTATAGATGTATTCACCGCGTGAGTCATCACCCATGTAAAACGCGAGGTTGTCATCTTCACGTAAGCGACTTGCACGGCAGTCTTCATGTGCAAAGCGACCAAGTGCAGTACGTTTTACGGGGTTTTCACGGCGGTCAAATGGATCGATTTCGACAATCCAACCAAAGGTGTTTGGACCATTACGATAATCTTCTGCTGCCTGAGTACCGGTAACATTCGCTGACCAACGGTCATATAAATCTTGAGACTCATTACTTCCAATCGCTGTTTCCCAGCCATAGCGCGAGTTCGCACCCGCTTTTAGGCCATAACGGTTGAGTGCCACAATTTCAGCATGACTACGTTTGGCATCATCGTTTTTTGCACGAGCGAAGTAACCAATGAAGTTTTCTTCTGTCGTCAGGTAAGTGCCCCAAGGGGTATAGCCATTACCGCAGTTGTTGTGTGTACCACGGGTTTGCTGGCTATTGGTTGAAAATTTCGTGCAAACTAAGCTTGAGCCTGCTACAGGGCCTTTAAAGTCCATTACGGTCGATGCGGTAATACGACGGTTAAATGGAGAATTTTGTACCAGTTTAACGGCTTGAGTCTTGCTGTCTTTTTCAATTTGAATCACAGAAACACCGTGTGCATTGACTTCACGGATGACTTCATCTTCAGGGCGACGACCATCCACTTTGGTTGGGCCTTGTGGGTGTAAGAAGGTTGGATTGATGTATTCATGGTTCATCACCAACAAACCTTGGTCAGACTGCTTGGCATCATAACGTCCAGAGGTGGTATTTAAACCAAAGAAGCTCATACCGTCATGGCAGTCACCAGAGCGGAATTGGAAGCTCGGGCCAGAAGGAACATTGTTATCATCCCACGCTGGGTATGCAGGGTTAATCGAGTCACCCATCGCATATAGCACATGCGCTTGATAGCCTTCAGGAACAGTCACAATATCGTCTAAATTTTTTTTCACCGGTGTGAAATTGAACTTGGTCGGTTTTTGATTTGGATCGGTTACAGGTGGTTTGGTATTGCTATTTGAACCTGAGTCATTGTCATCATTACACCCCGTTAATGAAGATGCCAATGCAAGTGCGACTGCACCACTCGCAGTCTTGGTAATCAAGCTACGACGGCTGATGCGCTGTTCTAAAATGTCACGAAAATGAAGGTTATCCGAAGTGTTGTTATCAAGTTCTTGATCTTCGTTATATGGCATGTTTGTCATGAATTTAAATCCTGGCAAAGGTGTGCTGGGTAAAAGTTGATCACATAAAACTATCGATAAAATATGACAATGCTTTGAAGCTAATGTTGCAAACTGATGAAATAGGCGTTTAGATTTCGCTGCATGTAAATTGCAAAACATTAAATGGGTGCATAAAAAAAAGAGGCTATCTCAGCCTCTTAGGTGTAAAACTCACCAAAATTGTCGAAACATCAGTCTATTTAAGTTGCAGATGTACGTCGTTTTTCAATCAGCTTGCCAAAGAACAAACCCAGCTCGAACAGCATCCACATGGGTATGGCCAACATGATCATCGAAAGTGCATCGGGTGGCGTGGCAAACATGGCGACAAAAAAACAGCCAACGATAATAAAACGACGCTTCTCCACCAAGGTTTGAGTAGACACCACCCCGATCAAAATCAAAATTAATGTGATGATCGGAATCTCAAAGGTCAGTCCAAACACCAAAAAAAGCTTTAAGCAGAAACTTAAATAACTATTGATGTCCGTCATTGGGGCGACCGTTTCAGGGGAAACACTCATAAAAAAATGTAGGATGGATGGCAGGGCAACCCAATAGGCAAAGGCAATACCGGCATAGAAGAGGACGATACTGCCGAATAATAAGGGCATCGCCAAATGCCGCTCTTTTTCATACAGTGCAGGTTTGATGAAGGCCCAAAGTTGATAAATCACGAAGGGCATCGCGAGCATTAGCGCGACAAAGAAATTCAGCTTAAACGGCGCCATAAACGTGGCGGTCACATCCGTTGCGATCATGGATGAGGTCATTGGCAGTTGAGCACGCAGTGGCTCTGACATCAATTGATAGCTTTGATTGGCAAAGGGCAATAAACAAAAGAACAGAATCAAAATGAGTCCTGTAATTTTGATCAAATGCCGACGCAAAATCACCAAATGTTTGGTGATTGGCATTTCTTCCAAATCAGGCACAGTGTTCTGTGAATTGTTCAGTGAAAGATCTGTCATACGGCCACCTGATATTCTGCTAATGCATCGGTCGAACTTAATACAGGAGCTTGATCTGTTTTAATTTCGTGCTTTATTTTCATTTGGGGTGTAACCACGGCAAATATCGTGCTCTGACCACGTTCGATGTACTGATAACGTGGGGATAAATTTTTATTGTCAGGTAGGACTGCTTCTTGTTGTTTTTGCGCAGTCTGTTCTATGGGGTGTTGCGTTTGTTGCAATTCATTCATCTGAGCCTGCATACGCGCTTCGAGCTGTTGAATACGTTGCATTTCTTTTTGCATTTCTTCACGAAGTTCGGACATGCGAAGTTCACGGTCAATATCTGTTTGCACGTTACTGATCAGTCGTTTAACTTTCCCGTACCATTTACCTGCAAAGCGGATACCTTCAGGCAGTTTTTCTGGGCCAAGTACGATCAGCGCAATAATGCTGAACACCAGTAATTCGCTAATACCAATATTAAGCATTATGACAACTCCTTAGCTTTGAACTGAGGAATTGGTTTTATTTTGAGCTTCATGCTCTAGCGTGCGAGGCTCATTAAGCTGTGTATTTGCTGCGTCTTCATCACGCATCGATTTTTTGAAATCTTTGACCGCGCCGCCGACATCTTTGCCCAAGTTTTTTAGCTTAGAGGTACCAAAGAGTAAAATCACCACAATTGCAAAAATCAGTACATGCCAAATCGATAGTCCAGCCATCTTGTTATCCTCTTGTTGGTCTGCACAACATTTCAGCAGTTGTAGATGACAGTGAAGTGACCAAGATGTTGCAGTTTAAAGACAGCCGCGAAGCTTATGTTCAGTGTTACTATGCATGGATTGAGCAGTGAGGGTGGTGTAGTGGCGTTTCTTCTTCCGATATTGGGTTTTTTAAGTGGCCTCGGATTGGCATCATTATCAGGAACATCATCGCTCAAATCGATTTTCTCTAGCTTACTTGCACGCTGTTTTATTCCAGCCGTAATCATCTACAACATGGTGTTCTATCAAGCAGGCAGTTTAGCGCTCATGCTCTTTAGCTTTAGTGTTGCCGTGCTGATGTTTTATTTATTTCGCTGGCTGTTAAAAGATAGTTTACGTGCCTTGTGTGTCAGTTATTTGAACTTGGCTTGGCTGGGTTTTCCTTTTGCCTTAGCACTGTTTGGCCCTGAAATTAGTGCAGCGATGGTGGCTCTGTATGTCGGTGGTTCTATCTTTGGCAATATGTGGGCCGTGACAGCCGTCAGTTCAGCCCAATTACCATGGTCGAGCGTGATGCAAAAAGTGGCGATGTCTCCCCCTGTATTTGCCCTGATGATTGCAGGTGTCTGTCGAATAGTTGGATTACAACATTTAGAAGAACATCAGATCTTAGATTGGCTGTATCAAGCTGCAAAAATAGGAATGAGTTTCACAGGGATGTGCGTCTTAGGCATGTGGCTGCGCCAAACTAAGATACAGTGGCGTGATCTGATTAACAGTAGTCGTATTTATGCGATGAAACTCACCGTTGGCGCGGTGATCTGTAGTTTGAGTTATGCCTTTCTTCCGATTCCCCAGATCGAGAAATATATTGGGGTGATGTTCATGCTGTTCTGCTTACCCCCTGCAGCGAATATTGTGGCTTTAGAAACGCATTATCAAGGAACAGGCACTTCGGCACGTTATATTGCTTCAGGCACGATTATGAGCTGTATCGTCGTCAGTTTTTATGGGTTAATTTTGCATCTTTTTTCGCTTTAAAATGAAAAGTGAATTATAGATGCCAGCAAAGGGTGACTACTTGAGCTGTTTGCGAATCTGCCAATCACGCACGAGGGCATATATCATCGCGATACCTATCAGCCCTGGAAATCCAACCTGACCTTGCGACAGATTAAGCATGATCGACAATATGATCAACACTGCAAAAATAGCGTAAGTGGTACGAAAGCCTGAGGTGAGCGGGTAGGTCAGTTGCGCCTGGCAATGAGGGCAGCTTAATTTTTGAAAACCAAGAAAAGAGCGTGTCGGGATTTCAGTTGAGGTGTGATGACATGCGTTGCATATGATCTGTATCGGTTGAAGTGCCATAATTATTCTATTTTTATTCAGGGATTGGAGTTAATCTTTGGCATTAAGATTAACTCCAATTTAAATTATTTCAAACTTGCTTTAAATAATTTCATCGCCTGACCACGATGGCTGATTTTATTTTTTTCTTCTTTTGATAATTCAGCACTAGAAACATTCAGTTCTGGCAGCCAAAACAGTGGGTCATAGCCAAAGCCATTTTCACCACGTGCTGCTTCCATCACTTCACCGCGCCAAATCCCTTGGAAAATTTGTGGGAGTGGGTCTTCTGCATGTTGGACCAAAGCCAAGACACATACAAACATCCCTTCGATGGCTTCACCCTCTTTGCGGAGCGGTTTGAGGTCAGCAAGCAACTTGGCATTGTTAGCGGCATCATTGCCATGTTCACCTGCATAGCGCGCAGAGTAAATCCCTGGTGCGCCACCGAGTACAGGAACGCAAATGCCAGAATCATCTGCAATGGCTGGCTTGCCTGAAATTTTCGATGCGTGACGCGCTTTAATAATGGCATTTTCAACAAAGCTTAGACCGTCTTCAATGGCATCTTCAATGTTCAATTGACCTTGAGGAATCACTTCAACAGGAAGATTAAGCTCGGCAAACATTTTTTCAAATTCTGCAATTTTGCCTTTGTTATTACTTGCAAGCACCAAAGTGCCTTGAGATAACCAATCAGTTGAAGCCATGTGAATATTCACCATAAAACAAGATTTGAGGCTATTTTAACAAGATGCTGTGGCTGACAGGCAATAAAAAAGCACCCGAAGGTGCTATTTAAGATTCAAAAACTTATTGTGCTTGAATCCATTTGTCTGCACGGTCACGTGCTTGACGAATTTGGTCTTGGCTTAAGTTGGCTGCCAATGCCGTTTTCTTACCTTCAGATAAGCTAATCACTTTGTTGTCGAGCATGCCATCACGAGTAGACAGCTCATACCATTGGTATGCACCCATGTAGTTTTTCTTTTGCTCTTCCATCATGGCTAAGTTAAAGCTTGCACGGTTATCACCACGGCTAGCAGCTTTTTCGAAATATTGACGAGCAAGCGCTTCATCTTTTTTAGTCCCAATGCCATCTGCAAGCATACGACCTACATTGAGCTGTGCCGCAGATAAACCTTGATCAGCAGCAGCCTTGTACCATGCAAAAGCTTGACGTTCATCTTTGGCAACGTCTTTACCTTGTTGATATTTAGTGCCTAAGTAAAACTGAGCACCGGGCTGACCTGCTTTAGCAGCTTTACTTAAGCTGTGAATATCCATAATTGAATATTGAGCAGCTTGGCTAGAAACTGAAGATGATGGAGCAACATAATCCGCATGGGCTTGTATGCTAAAAAGTCCAATCAGTAGCGTCGTGCTTAATAATAATTTTTTCATAGAGCGCTCACTCGATAAATTGCGACTTCACCAAATAGATTTGGGAGACGTTTACTGAGTAAACTGTCTTGTTGATCCCCATTCACGGCAAGTCGGTTAATAATCCGGATGTTATTTTCAGCACACAGCGCTTCAAAATCACGGAAAGTACATAAATGAATATTGGGCGTGTTATACCACATATAGGGTAACGCGTCTGAAACGGGCATCATTCCTTTTAATGCAAGGAAAGAACGAGTCTTCCAATGTGCAAAGTTTGGAAAGGTAATAATAGCCTGTTTCCCCACACGCACCATGTCTCTTAAGAGAACGTCTGGTGCATCTACAGCTTGCAAGGCTTGTGCCATAACCACATAGTCAAAAGACTGGTCGGCAAAGCGACTTAAACCTAAGTTCAAGTCCTGTTGGATGATATTTAACCCGCGACTGACTGCAATTGCAATCTTTTCTTGATCAATTTCTAAGCCATATGCACGAATATTGTGCTTTTTGCTCATATGTGCAAGCAGTTCACCGTCACCACACCCTAAATCGAGTACACTTGAATCTGGTTTAATCCAACGTTCAGCCAGTTGATGATCAATACGCATTAGTTGGTCTCCTTCGGTGTTTCTTGCAGGTGTTTTACACCGCCTAGGAATGCACGTAAGCTTTTCACATATAAAGGAATCGGGAACAAGAAAGAGTCATGGCCTTGTTCAGCATCAATATCCACATAGCTCACAGGCTTATGATTGCTAATTAATGCATCTACAATTTCTTGCGAACGAGCAGGGGTAAAACGCCAGTCCGTTGTAAATGAAACAACTAAAAATTGACACTTGGTTTTAGACATCGCGGTTTTTAATGATTGCTCATATTCACGTGATGGATCGAAATAATCTAAAGCCTTGGTCATGATCAAATAGGTATTGGCATCAAAGTTACGGCTAAATTGCTCACCTTGATAACGCAAATAACTTTCGACTTGGAATTCGACGTCAAAGCCATACATAAATTTACCTGACTTTAAGTCACGGCCAAATTTCTGTTTCATGGCCTCTTCAGAGAGGTAAGTGATATGACCCACCATACGGGCCAAGATCAAACCACGCTTAGGATAACTATCATTTTCTAAATAGCGACCATCATGGAAATCAGGGTCAGACAAAATCGACTGACGCGCCACTTCGTTAAAGGCAATGTTTTGCGCAGACAGTTTTGGTGTACTGGCAATAATCACGCACTTTTGTAAACGATCTGGATAGTCCACAGACCATTGTAGAGCTTGCATACCGCCTAAAGAGCCGCCAATCACCGCATACCACTGCTGAATCTCTAAACGATCAGATAACATGGCTTGGGTTTTGACCCAGTCACGGACAGTCACTAATGGGAAATCAGGACCATAAGGGCGATTGTCATTTTCAGGATTTGGAGAGGTCGGTCCAGTAGAACCGCTACAGCCGCCGATATTATTTAGTGCTACGACAAAGAATTTTGACGTATCAATGGCTTTGCCTGGTCCAATACATGCGTCCCACCAACCCGGCTTACGGTCATCTTCATGATGATAACCTGCAGCATGGTGATGGCCTGACAGTGCATGACAAATCAAAATTGCATTGGATTTGTCTGCATTCAGTTCGCCATAAGTTTCAACCATGAGCTCAAAACGTGGGAGTATGCGATCGCATTCGAGCTCTAACGGCTCTTCAAAAATAAACTTTTGTGGGGTAACTAAGCCCACTGAGTCAGCTGGAAAAGACACAGGAATAATTCGCCTTAAATCTTTAGTATGAATAATAAAAGGATACCACTTGAGGGTATCCTTCTAAAGTCATTTTATTGCTATTTGATATTTATAGCATTGAATTAGACTGCAGCAGCAATCACTTGTTCAGTACTCAAAACACCTTGTTCAATTAAACGGTTAGTGCTGGCAATAATCGCCTCGATAGATGCGGTCACGATGTTGTCATGCACACCTGCGCCGAATGCAGACTTACCTGTACCTTTCACTTGAAGCTCAATTAAAGCCAAGGCTTTAGCATGTGCGCCTGAACTGATGCTACGTTCTTCATAGTTCAAGACATCAATCGGTAACTGCAAGGCATTTAAGATGGCAGAGATTGGGCCGTTGCCTTCACCGCGTAATTGCTGGATCTCACCGTTCACTTCGACATCAAGCTCAATGACTTGTTTGCCATTTTCATCATGTAAGCGGTAGTTTTTCGCCGCATAATGCGTATCTTTGGCAGCCACATAAGTGTCTTTAAACAATGACCAGATCGCTTGCGCAGAAATCTCAGTACCGTCTTCATCTGTTTTTTGCTGTACGATTTGCGAGAATTCAATTTGAATACGACGAGGCAACACCACGTTGTAATTTGATTCTAACAAGTACGCAATACCGCCTTTACCAGACTGAGAATTGACACGAATCACCGCATCATAGTCGCGGCCCAAGTCTTTCGGGTCGATTGGCAAATAAGGCATATCCCACATTTCTTCGTTCTTTTGGAACTCAAAACCTTTTTTAATGGCATCTTGGTGTGAACCAGAGAACGCGGTGAAGACCAAATCACCAGCATACGGATGACGAGGGTGTACCGGCAAGCCTGTGCATTCTTCAATGATTGAAATGATTTCGTTAATGTTTGAGAAATCTAAGTTTGGCGCAACACCTTGGGTATACATGTTCAATGCAATCGCTGCAACGTCTACGTTACCTGTACGTTCACCATTACCAAACACACAACCTTCGACGCGGTCAGCACCAGCCATAATCGCCAACTCAGAAGCGGCAATACCACAGCCACGGTCGTTATGACAGTGCACAGAAATAATCACACCGTCACGGCGCTGAATATTACGGTGCATCCATTCCACTTGGTCTGCATAGACGTTTGGACCAGAAACTTCAACCGTTGCAGGCAAATTTAAAATCACTTTGTTCTCTGGAGATGCTTCCCAAATTTCAGTGACCGCATCACAGACATCTTTAGCCACTTCTAATTCTGTTGCAGTAAAACACTCTGGACTGTATTGGAATACAAATTCAGTTTCAGGCTGTTTTGCAGCGTATTCTTTGACTTTCGTTGCAGCGTTAATCGCTAATTGTTTTGCACCAGCAACATCAACATTCAACACTTTATTGCGGAAGGTTGGAGAATTTGAGTTGTAGATATGCACGATGGCACGTTTTGCACCTTGTAATGATTCAAATGTACGTTGAATCAAATGATCACGTGCTTGAACCAAAACTTCGATGTACACATCATCAGGAATATGACCGCCTTCGATCAACAAACGAGTGAAATCAAAGTCGATTTGTGATGCAGAAGGGAAGCCGATTTCAATGTGTTTGAAACCAATTTTCACAAGCATTTGGAACATTTTGAACTTTTGTTCAATGTTCATTGGCTCGAAGATCGCTTGGTTACCGTCACGAAGGTCGGTACTCATCCAGATCGGCGCTTTATTGATTTCGTTATTTGGCCATTGACGGTCTGGTAAGTCTACACGTTGGTACATGCGACGGTATTTTTTGCTTGGATCTGCCAACATCATGTGAAAACTCCTTATAGCACCGTGGATAAATGTCGTGGATAAACGGCAAGGTACTACTTATATAGATTGTGTCTATTCTAGCAATTTACAAGTTTAATTTCGGAGTCTTTAGTCGAAAGTCGAAATAAATCTGTAAAGATTCACATGACTTAGCTTTACCGTAAGCTCGTAAATGTATAACTAAATATTAGTCCATATATTTCGGAAATAATTTCCTATTTTTGCGTCAAGATGCCATTACTGGAAAATATTTTTCTATAAAATTAGCTTTTTTGAAAAATATAATCTTTATTAATCTCATCGACGGTGGCTGTTCCCATCAATGCCATTGTAATCTCAAATTCTTCTTTCAGTATTTTGAGTACATGTGCAACGCCTAAAGCGCCCGCTGTAGCTAAACCATAAATGCAGGGACGGCCGACTAATACGGCAGATGCACCCAAGGCTATCGCTTTAAACACATCTGAACCACGACGAATACCACCATCATATAAAACTGGGAAATCCAGAGGCACAACTTTTTTAATCAGTTCTAAGGCGGTGAGAGGGGAAATGCAACCGTCCAGTACGCGCCCACCATGATTCGACACAATAATGCCTTGTACACCGTGTTGCAGGGCAAGTTCAGCATCATGTGGACTGACAATGCCCTTTAAAATAATTGGTAAAGATGTATTTTGACTGAGCCAAAGGATATCCGCCCATGTCGGTGCAATTTTCATTAGACCTTGAAATAATGGATGTTCATTTTTATTGGTTTGAGGTTGTTGAATAGAGTGATGAGGCTGCGGTTCATGCTTAGGAAGTTCAAAAAACGCATGTCTCTCTCGGTCACGAATTCCTGAATGTGGAGAATCAACGGTCACCACAATCGCTTTAAAACCATGTGCTTCTGCCATTTTGACCAGTGATAATGACTTTTCGCGCTCACCTTGCCAATACAATTGGAACCATTTGAATGGATTGTCCTGCTTTAACTCACGCATATCTGTATTGGTAAACGTACTGAGGATCATATTGCTGCCAAGGACTTCGGCGGCGAGGGCTGTTGCAGCTTCAGCATCAGGATGAAATTGTTGTTGATGACCAATGGGTGCTACAAAAATAGGATGCGGAAAACGTTGCCCTAATATCTCAATTTGGGTATGACCTTGGGTCAGATCTCTGAGCATACGTGGTAGAAGTTGTATCTGTTCAAACTGAGACAAATTGCCACGTACACTGTGTTCATCCATAGAACCACCTTGTAGGTATTGCCACACCATGTGTGACAGGTGCAGTTCAGCCTGTTTTTCGTAATCGGCAATGGTTTGTAAATGAGCAGGAATCTGAGTCAGTGGTTGCAATGGTGAATGTTGACTCATAGAACTGCCCATTGACGTAAAAGATTATGGTAGTGATTCGTCAGTTGTAAAATTTCTTTGCTATCACCTAAATTTTGTCGTAATTGCATAATGGTCTGATCTAAGTTAAAGAGCATACTTCTCTGCCAATCATCTTTGACCATGCTTTGTACCCAAGTACAAGCTGCTATACGGGAGCCTGAAGACACTGGCTCAACACGATGTAGACTGGTCGCAGGATAAACAATTGCATCGCCAGCATCTAACTTTACTTCATGTTCACCATAAGTATCTTCAATGATCAGTTCACCACCTTCATATTCATCGGGTTCTGATAAAAAAATGGTCATTGATACATCAGTACGTACAGTTATATTTTTTTCATTAAAGTAATGGATTGCATTATCGACATGATTACCGTAGTGGCCCGTATCTTGGTAGCAATTGAATAGCGGAGGTAAGATTTCTTTAGGTAATGCAAAAGATTGAATGAGCAGACTTTCTTTAATTTGCTGTAATACTTGCTGACTTAACTGCTGATAGAGCTCACTGTTTGAATTGATTTGTAAATTTTTTTTGATGTTTTGAGCTTGTGCTCCGGCCGAACTCTTTCCTGAAACCCACTGATTATCTTGGTTCATCGCTTGTCTGATGCTTTGAACGTGTTGCTTTGAGAGGACATGAGGGACATGAAGAAGCATAATTTAACCTTAATCTAATTTTAATCAAATTTACACAAGATAAGCATAAATAAAAAAGCCTTAATACAAGATTAAGGCTTTTTTTAGAATATTTAATTTAGAACTTAAAATTAAATGTTAGGCGATAGTTACGTTCAGCACCTGCGATGTAACGTAATCCACCACGGTTAATGCTGTTAATGTAGTCTTCATCAAATAAATTGTTGATGTTGAATTGAATCCCTACATTTGGTGTTGCTTGGTAACTAACCATTGAGTCAAATACCCAGTAGTCAGGGATGACAGCAGGACCGACCTGATTGCCATCTTTGTTTTTAGTCATTTCACCATTGTAACGCGCGCCGCTACCAATGCTCCATTTATCCATATTGTAGGTCGTCCACAATGTGAATGCATCAGAAGGCGTAAATGGCATATTACTTGAACCATCTGCTGAAACTTGCTGGTTACTCGCAGCTTGGGTTACATTTTTAATGTCTGTTTTTTGATGTGTATAACCAGCAATAACTTGCCAATTGTCATTTAAGTTACCAATCACGCCAAGTTCAACCCCTTTAACTGATTTTTCACCAGTTTGGTAGTATTCTTCACCATCTTTTTCCAACTCATTTGTGAGTTCAGTTTGGAAAAGTGCACCTGTTAAGAGTAAACGGTTGTCAAAAAATTCCCATTTAGCACCAACTTCAATGGTTTCAATTTCTTGAGGATCAAGATCTAAGTTGTTATTGCTGCTCGCTGAACCAGATGGGGCAAATGCATTGGCATTACCAATACCGTCACCACCTGTAATAGTACCCGGTGCTTGTTGTTGGATGGCGTAGTTAGCATACAAGCTACCGTTTTCAGTTGGTTTATATAGTGCCCCAACTTTCCAGTTGAATAGGTTGCCGTCATCTTTAAAGCTTTGTGCAACATAATTTGCCGGTTGACCTGAAACAGCCGTATTCACAAATGTATCGGCATCAAGTTTATAACGATCTAGACGAACGCCACCATTCACAGAAAATTGTGGTGAAATTTCAATAGTATCGAAGGCAAAAATAGAGTAGGTATCCATTTGAGCTTCAGAATCACCATTACCATTGGTATTTCTGACTAAAGCGGTATGTACAGTGCCTTGTGGGTTATACAATGAACTTGTACCGGTAACCGTAGCAGTCCAACCACGTGTTTTCATTTCTTCACGTGTAAATTCAACCCCTGTACTGACATCATGTTTTAAGCGACCTGTATTGAAACTTGTAACCAAGCTAGTTTGGTTAGTTATAATTTCATTTTCAGTATCACTATTATTTGCACTGCCTGAAACGCGCATCGCAGTAGGATCATTCAGGTCAGTTGACGTTGTAGTGAAGGCATTACCTGAGAATGTCGTTAAATATTGATGCTCTGTTTTGCCCCAACGAGAAGTATTTTTGATTTTCGTATTTTCTGATAAATCATACTCTAAACGAGCAGTTGCCATGTCCGCAGTGACATCATCAAAATCTTCAGGTGCACCATAATAATTTGAAGTATCAACTTTATGGCTATTTAGATATGGCGCAAGACTTTTAATACTTGCATTCGTACTTTTATTTGCATCAAACCCTGGTAAACCTACAGTTGGGATACCACCATCCAAGACATTGTCTTGTTCAATATGTAGATAGTCTAAGAAAAAGCGAAGATCTGTGCCTAAACCAAAGCCTGCTGAAAGTGCAGCAGCCCATTTTTCATTTTCAACACCGTCACGACCAATACCGTCTGAGTTTTCACCCATGGCATTAAAACGGATGGCCGTTGTATCGTTTATTGCTTTATTAATATCCGCAGTTGCTCGGTAATATTCATCTGAGCCGAAACCAAGAGTTGCATTGTTAGCGTCTTGAAGTTTTGCTTCTTTTGTTGATAAATTAATTGAACCTGAGGCAGCTGTACGACCATTATCTGTACCAGCAGGGCCTTTAAATACTTCAATTTGTTCGTAATTAAACATGTCTCGAGTAACGTTACCCAAGTCACGTACTCCATCGATGAAGATACTATTTGCTGTATCAAATCCACGCATGGTAACAGCATCACCAGTATTCATTCGTCCGTTTTCACCTAGGGAGAATGTGCCGACACCAGGAACGTTTCGAAGTGCTTCTGTTAGGGTCGTTGCATTTTGTTCTTTTAATACTTTCTCAGGGATAATGGCCATAGTCTGAGTCGTATTTAGTTGAGATTGCGTAAACTTATCTGAAGACGCTTTTTCTACTTTATAATTCTCTTTATTTACAGTTTGATTAATCGTCTCGAGTTGGACAGCTTTTTCTTCAGCCATTACATTGCCTGCAATGATTGAAAGTGATGAAGCAATCGCTGTAGAAACAATTTTCTTACGTGTTTTAATGAAGGCCATTTCGAACCCGATTCGGAGTAGTGAATTTGTATGCGAATAATAATGATTCTTATTTGTTCTTACATCTTTATGTAATTGTTATTCACGATAAATAATCGTATCGTGATAGCCCTATTTAATGTAATGATATAACAAGTATTAATTAAGTATCTGTTTTTTATTAAGTATTGATAAAACATATTATTGGTTTGTAATTGATTGAGATTACAAATATAGCCATGATTGTGAATTAAATAAGAATAAATCGTAAATTGTTGATGCAAAAAAACCTGCCGAAGCAGGTTTTTTTATAAAGTGTTATTTAGAATTTAAAGGTTGTACTTAATTGTACGCGGCGGCTTTCTTGAGTATTGCTATAATGGTTGTAATAGCTATTTGCGACTTTCTCATAATCGTTAAAGTCTTTATCAAAGACATTGTACAGAGCAACACCAATATCCCAGTTTGGCGTGACATTAAAGTTTGAACCGACATGTAATAATGCGTATTCCTTGTAGTCACCAAGGGCATCATAAACCTGTTGATTCGCTGCAGTTAGATTGTCATAGGTTGAGGTGAAACGTGCACGTTCACTTCGATACTCACCACGCGCCCATAAATTCATAAAGTCAGCAGCTTGCCATTTAAGCGACGCATTAACTATGTGTTCTGGTGTGTCATTAAGTACAGGATTGCCTAAACTGCTATCTTTAATTTCAGTTTCAGTCCACGTGTAGTTCAGTCCAAATTTCCAATTATCGGCAAATGCCCAGTTTAAACCAGCTTCAATACCATAGACTTCAGCTTCTTCGGCATTCACAGGGCGAGTCACATTCCATGAGTCTGGTGTGCCACGGTTATAATCCATCACCCATGGCGTTCCAACCGATGCCATGAAAGCTTCACAGTCAGCTTTAGACCAATTAATACCCGAAGTCGTTGTGTTATCAGTATTACAGCTAATTTCCTTATTACCCGTCATAATCTTATCTTCGATTTGACTAAAGAAAGCCGTAACGTTGAAGTCAAAATTATGATTGGTTGAGAAATATGTACCAAATTCAAAGTTTTTACTGGTTTCAGGTTTTAGATTTGGGTTACCAAAAGTTGGTGTACGACCCTGACCACTGACATTGACCACACCGTCAGTTAAGCGTTCCAAACGTGGGGCTTTATAACCCTCACTATATCCGCCTTTGAAGGTCCAGTTTTCATGTGCATTCCATACCAAATATGCACGTGGCGTCCAAAAATCACCAAACGTATCGTGGTCGTCATAACGAAGACCAATTGTTAATGCTAGATTGTCGTTCAGCGACCAAGTATCTTCGGCAAATAGACCCAATTGCTCAAAAGAAACTTCTTTTTTTACACGTAAACCATCACTGATACTGGCTTCCCACCATTGACCGCCTAGAGTAATACGGTGGTCTTCAAAATGTTGAGTGGTAAATTTAGTATCAAAAATCGTATCTTCACTTTCTAACACACGAGGAGTGATGGCTGTTGACATCCCTTGTGCACGTGCAGGAATTAAACGTCCAACCGTTTCTGTTTGAGTATTGATAATACTTGACTCAAGTTTACCAATAGCATTATTCCAAGTATGTGCGAGGATCATTTTCTCACGGTTATATTCTTGAGCATCACCATAACCACCGTTTGCGCCAAGCGTCCCTAATTGACCTTTGCTATTGTCATACCATTGTTCAGTTTTTTCATATTCAACTGAAATATCATGGTCGCTGTGCGGTGTCAGGGTTAAGCGAGCACCGATAGTTTCTAGATCAGATTTAGTTGGGCTATTTCCGCCACTAAGTTCAGCACCAGTATCATCGTCATCACTACGTATTAAATCTGATTGATCACGTTCCGCTTTACGTGCACGGATTTGTAAGCCCAATAAATCTTGAATGATTGGCCCTGTTAAAAATGCATCGACAGCGCGTTGGTTACCAAAGTCTGAGTGATTTGGCAGTACTGTGCCTTCTAACGTGACCGAACCTGTCCATTCTGGTGAAACTTTTTTGGTAATGATATTGACTACACCACCAATTGCATCAGAACCATATAAAGTAGAAGCTGGTCCGCGGATGACTTCGATGCGTTGGATAGCCGAAACAGGGGGGATAAAACTATTATTCGACTCACCAAATCCATTAGGGGCAATGTCACCTGTACTATTTTGTCGGCGGCCATCAATTAAAACCAAGGTATATTCGGCGTCCATACCACGAATACGAATATTTAATCCGCCGGTTTTCCCTGCTGTAGGGCTAATATCGACACCTTCTACATCACTTAATGCATCTGCAACGGATGTAATTCGTTTATTTTTTAAGTCTTCAGCCGTAATCACGGTAATTGAAGCAGGAGCATTCTTGATCTTTTGTTCAAAGCCCGCTGCAGAAACAACAATGGTTTCCATCTGTTGAGCTTGAGATTCAGTCGTTTCAGCATGTGCGAAACTCGTAGTAGTTACAATTGCCCCAAATAAAGCAGCGGAAAGAGGGTTGAGATTAAATTTACTCATAAAAGAATACCAAATATGGACAAGATAAATATATGAAAATAAATTAAAAAAATGTAGCATTAAGAATAATAGTGAGAAAGTTTCTCATTTGCAATGATGAATTAAAAAATAATCAATATTTATTCAAGAAAAGCTGAAAAATTCTAAAAATAAGAAGGGCATCCATGCCTGAATTTATAGTGTTATAATCCATTTTTGTATATCTTTAATTGTTGTCATATAATGTGGCACTTTTTTTTAAAACTGTTTTAACTAACAAATTATCGAGGAAGCCATGCAAGTAACTTCTGAAGCGGTTTCGGGCGTTGCCCGTCGTTTAAATGTATCTGTACCGACGAGCCGTATTAACGAGCAGTTTGAAGCTCGCTTGAAACGCACTGCCAAAACTGTGAAGATCAACGGCTTCCGTCCAGGTAAAGTACCTGTAACCGTTGTTCGTCGTGAATACGGTGCTGGTATCTATCAAGAAGTTGTAAACGACATCATTCGTGACACAGTATTCGAAGCGATCCAACAAGAAAAAATCAATGCTGTTGGTATGCCAAACATTGAAAAAACTGAAATGAAAGATGATGCTTTAGTTTATGAAGCAACTGTAGAAGTTTATCCAGAAGTTGAAGTTAAGTTCGAAGGCCTAGAAGTTGAACGTAAAGCAACTTCAGTTGACGACAAAGACGTTGAGAAGATGATTGAAAATCTTCAAAAACAACGCGCTTCATGGGTTGAAACTAAAGGCATGGCTAAAAAAGACATGCAAGTAACTTTCGACTTTGAAGGTACTGTTGATGGCGAGAAGTTTGAAGGCGGCGCTGCTGAAGACTTTAAACTCGTTCTTGGTTCTGGTCGTATGATCCCTGGCTTCGAAGACGGTATCGTTGGTATGAAGAAAGGCGAAGAGAAAGTTATCGATGTAACTTTCCCTGAAGACTACCAAGCTGAAAACCTTGCTGGTAAAGCTGCTCAATTCAAAATCACTGTTAAGCTTGTTGAAAAACAAAAACTTCCAGAAGTTGATGCTGAATTCTTAAAAATCTTCGGTCTAACTGAAGAAGAAGGCGTTGAAAAGCTGAAAGCTGACGTGCGTAAAAACATGGAACGTGAAGTGAAAAACGGTCTTCGTAACCAAGTGAAAGGTGCAACTTTTGATGCGCTTGTAGCTGCAAACGAAGTAGAACTTCCAGAAGCAATGGTTGCTCAAGAAATTGACCGTCAACGTCAACAAATGATCCAACAATTCACTCAACAGTTTGGTGCTCAAGGCGCTAAAGCGTTTGATTCAAGCATGCTTCCAGATGACCTATTCAAAGAGCAAGCTGAAAAATCAGTTAAACTTGGCGTATTAGTCAGCAAAGTATTGGCTGATGCTAAAATTGAAGTTGATGCTGCACGTGTTGATGCTTACATCGAAGACATGGCTTCTTCTTACGAAGATCCTAAAGAAGTAATTGAATACTTCAACAACGATAAACAGCAACGTGCTCAAATCGAAGCTGTTATTCTAGAAGACCAAGTTGTAGATCACATCTTAGCTTCTGCTAAAGTAACGGATACAACTGTGAGCTATGAAGACTTATTGAAAGAGCAACAAGCTCGTCAACAAGGCTAATTTTTAGCTTTCAAAAAAAGGCGCATTAAGCGCCTTTTTTTATCGAAATTTGCCCCCAAATAAGTTGTCCTGATTTCACAATGCTTATGAAAAAAATATCTGTTATTTAATTGGGAATCTTTTGCAATTTCGACAAATATCCCTCATATTGTGAATTATGGGTTGAGTCAGAAAAATTTAGGAATAAATAACGTATGTATGTTCCAACAATTGAAAACGCACTAGTGCCAATGGTGGTAGAACAGTCATCTCGTGGCGAGCGTTCTTTTGATATTTATTCACGCCTTTTGCGTGAACGTGTGATTTTTTTAACCGGTGAAGTTGAAGACAACATGGCAAATTTGATTGTTGCCCAAATGTTGTTCTTAGAAGCAGAAAACCCAGATAAAGATATTCATTTATATATCAACTCACCAGGCGGTTCGGTTACTGCAGGTATGGCGATTTACGATACCATGCAATTTATTAAACCTGATGTTGTGACTTACTGCATGGGGCAAGCAGCATCGATGGGTGCATTCCTGCTTAACGCCGGTGCTAAAGGCAAACGTTACTGTCTTGAAAATGCCCGTGTCATGATTCACCAACCCCTTGGTGGTTTCCGTGGTCAGGCATCTGACATTGAAATTCATGCACGTGAAATTCTATTCATTAAAGAACGTTTAAATCGTTTAATGGCAGAGCATAGTGGTCAAGACTACGATACTGTTGCTCGAGATACTGACCGTGACAACTTTATGACAGCACAAGCTGCAAAAGAATACGGTCTTGTGGACGAAGTTTTATCTAAACGTCCATAAGTTTTAAAGAATTAATTATTGGAGTGAATATGTCCGAACATCCTCAAGGACAAAAGCATTGTTCATTTTGCGGTAAAACGCAGTCTGAAGTCGGGAAACTGATTGCAGGTGAGGACGCGTACATCTGTAATGAGTGTGTGGACGTATGTCTTGACCTAGTTCAGACCAGTCAGCAAGTTGAATCAAATGACTGGGCAACTCGTCCTTTACCAAAACCGCATGAAATCCGTGCTGCGCTTGACCAATATGTGATTGGGCAAGATGTTGCGAAAAAGACCCTCTCTGTTGCGGTATACAACCACTATAAACGCCTAAAAGTTGGCACCAGTGGTAAAAAACCAGAAGACGGTGTAGAGATTTCTAAAAGTAACATCATGTTGGTTGGACCAACAGGTTCAGGTAAAACACTGCTTGCTCAGACACTTGCGCGTCTTTTAGATGTGCCATTTGCGATGGCAGATGCAACGACTTTAACTGAAGCAGGTTATGTGGGTGAAGACGTTGAGAACATTGTTCAAAAACTCCTTCAAAAAGCCGATTACGATGTAGAAAAAGCGCAAAAGGGCATTATCTATATCGATGAAATCGACAAAATTACCCGTAAGTCTGAAAACCCATCAATCACTCGTGATGTATCGGGTGAGGGTGTTCAGCAAGCGTTATTGAAAATGATCGAGGGTACGGTTGCGTCGATTCCACCTCAAGGTGGTCGTAAGCATCCGCAGCAAGAATTTATTCAAATTGATACTTCAAATATCCTGTTTATCTGTGGTGGCGCATTCTCTGGTTTAGAGAAAATCGTACAGCAGCGTCAGGAAAAAGGCGGTATTGGCTTTACAGCTGAAGTGCGTAAGAAAGATGAAACTAAAAAATTATCTGACTTATTCCGCCAAGTTGAAGCGACAGATTTGGTTAAATTTGGTCTGATTCCTGAATTTATCGGTCGTTTACCTGTGATTGCTACATTGGAAGAACTCGACGAAGAAGCATTGATGCAGATTCTGACAGAACCGAAAAATGCATTGACACGTCAATACCAATATTTATTTGAAATGGAAAATGTTGACCTCGTATTTGAAGACTCAGCATTGCGTGCTGTGGCTAAAAAAGCACTCGACCGTAATACGGGCGCACGTGGTCTACGTTCGATTTTAGAAAATTCATTGCTTGAAACGATGTATGACCTACCAAGTCGTTCAGATGTCGGTACGGTTGTCGTCAATGAAGCGGTGATTAATGGTGAAGCGGAACCTGAATTTAAATCAGAACGTCAACCAAAGAAAACTGAAGAAGCTGCACCGAAGTCAGATTTAAAAGTTGTAAACTCTAAATCTGCTTAAGCGCTATTCGTCTGAAACGTGTGTAAATCCAAGATTTGCACACGTTTTTTATTTCCAAAAATAAAAGCAGAATGTTAATCTCAGCAGGATGGCGTGGATGCCTGAATGTAAAAAACTGAAAACAAAAGTGTAAAAATAAAAAAAGACGCAGTGAGGGATAATCATGCGTGGAGTTGCAATTCTACTTTTAAGCAGTCTAGCGCTGCTAGGTTGTCATGGAAAATCAGCCGTTGAGCAAACGTCATTGGCTTCAACATTAAAGCCCGTGGATCCTGAAAGTACACCGGGCCATATTGAGCAATATCGATTGGGTATGTTTACCATTGGTGGTTGGGTCAATCAGAAACAAGGTCGACATTTTCAAGAAGTGAAAGCTCAGCATGATCAAGCAGCGATTGTGTATTTATATCGTCCAGACAGTAAATGGAACCGCCAAGAAATTGTGGCCAGCAGCTTATTTCTCAACAGTGAGCGTATCCCAAGTTTATTGAATAATCATTATTACTGGGTGGAGTTACCAGCAGGGAATTACCGCTTATCGTCGAGTCGCCCTTTGGGTGTGAATCATTTTCAAAAGCCTAAATATTTAGACTTTGATGTTGAAGCAGGTCAAACTTACTTCATCAAATATGATGAAGAGAATTTATCCAGTAAACGAACAGTTTCAGGTCCATTGCTGCTCATGCCTGAGAAAATTGGTCGAAATGAAATCGCATTTACAGAGTTGAAATCCAACAGTTTTAACTTTGTGGCAAAAGATCAAAACACTGGAAAAGTGCGGAAAAGTGCGCAGAAGTTGAAGGCACCTCATTATGATCCTGCGGAAGATGTGCAGTTGACCAAGCCTTTTAAACTGTGGAATCCATTAACTTGGTAATGTAATTAGCTCGTGTTTTTGAGTGTGTGAAAGCATTAAATAGCGAATGTCATTCGACAGACAGTCTAAATATTGACAATAAAAAAGCACCCGATGGGGTGCTTTTTTTTGATCTTGAACGTGGCGAAATTAGTTCGCAGCAGCATCAACTACTGGGATTTTACCAATTTTTGCTTGCCAGATTTTTGGTGCAGTTGCGTGAACAGAAGTACCATTTACGTCAACAGCTACAGATACCGGCATGTCTTTTACAACAAATTTGTAGATCGCTTCCATACCTAAGTCAGCAAATGCTACAACTTCAGCTTCACGAATCGCTTTCGATACTAAGTAAGCAGCACCACCAACAGCCATGAGGTAAGTTGCTTTGTTGTCTTTGATTGCTTCAACAGCAGCAGGACCACGATCCGCTTTACCAATCATACCGAACATGCCAGTTGCTTCAAGCACTTGACGTGTGAACTTATCCATACGTGTTGCAGTTGTTGGGCCAGCTGGACCAACAACTTCGTCACCGACTGGATCAACAGGGCCAACGTAGTAAATAAATTTACCTTTTAGGTCAACTGGAAGTTCTTCACCTTTGTTTAACATGTCAACCATACGTTTGTGCGCAGCGTCACGACCTGTATAGATTGTACCGTTAAGAAGTAGTGTGTCACCAGGTTGCCAAGAGTTCATTTCTTCTTGAGTGATGTTATCTAAGTCAACACGTTTAGACGTTGATGAATCCCAAGTTACCGCAGGGTAGTCTTCAAGGCTAGGCGCTTGAATATGCGCTACACCTGAACCGTCTAATTGGAAATGCGCATGACGAGTTGCAGCACAGTTAGGAATCATACCTACTGGTTTACCCGCAGCGTGACATGGGTAGTCTTTGATTTTGATATCAAGAACAGTCGTTAAACCGCCAAGACCTTGAGCACCAATACCTAAAGCATTTACTTTTTCGAAGATTTCGATACGAAGTTCTTCGATTTGGTTTTGTGGGCCACGACGAAGGAGTTCATCCATGTTGATTTCTTCCATCAATGCTTCTTTTGCAAGCATCATGGCTTTTTCAGCAGTACCACCAATACCGATACCGAGCATACCAGGAGGACACCAACCTGCACCCATTGTTGGAACAGTTTTAAGTACCCAATCTACGATAGAGTCAGAAGGGTTAAGCATTGCAAGTTTAGATTTGTTTTCTGAACCGCCACCCTTAGCAGCAACAGTAATATCAACTTTATTACCCGGAACGAGTTTGTAGTGAATTACAGCAGGGGTGTTGTCTTTGGTATTTTTACGACCAAAAGCAGGATCAGCTAATACTGATGCACGAAGAATGTTTGAGTTTTCAAGATAACCTTGACGTACACCTTCGTTAATTGCATCGTCTAGGCTCATGGTTAAATCAAATTTAACGTCTAAGCCCACTTCAAGAAATACGTTCACAATACCCGTATCTTGACAGATAGGACGATGGCCTTCTGCACACATACGAGAGTTAATTAAAATTTGTGCAATCGCGTCTTTTGCGGCTTTGTTTTCTTCACGGTCATACGCACGGCTCATCGCTTGGATGAAGTCCTGTGGGTGATAGTAAGAAATGAACTGAAGCGCATCTTTTACCGATGTGATCAAGTCATCTTGCTTGATAATAGTTGTCATACAAATATCTCTTGAGCGGGCTGATAGCTAGCGGGCTAAATTATAAGACAAAAATACAGTTGTGTGGGTATTTCGCTTAATCTTTGGCCGAAAGTTTAATAGGCTTAAACAGCGCCATATTTAACTGTCATAAATGGCCTGAAAATGACATTTTAACTGTCATATTTCATGAAATATTTGTCACATAACTAGAGGAGGAGATATGTTTTAATTTTTAAGATATTGAAAATAAACAATATTTATTATTTTTGAAAATTTTATATTTGTCATATAACTGTCATATAACTTTTACATAATGACGTCATCAAAGTTAGAGTGTGAATTATATGGTTACTCCAGTGTTGTCAGTTATTGGTTTTTCTCTATTTATCGCAGCAACTTGGTTCTACGGTCAACAAGAAGATCAAGCCTAAAGCTTTATCTTCTTTTTTTTTTTGCTTTAAATTTTATAAAAATAATATTCTTCTTCAAATCTTCAAATCTTCAAATCTTCAAATCTTCAAATCTTCAAATCTTTAGTTTCAATGATCAATTTTGTTTAAAAGTGCTTTAAAATTGAGTCTAAACGCGACAACATTTGATTATTTAACATATTGCCAAACATCAGGATCTTCATAATTTTCATCGATATGGTAGCCTTGTACTATAACTTCTTCTTCATCAATTTCTCTTGATTTTTTATTTCTTATCAGCGCATTTACAAATGCTTGTTCTAACTCTTTTGAGGTCATTTTGTATGTATCAATATTATTCTCTGAATCATCCATTGAATTTCTTTCATCATAACGAATCGTATTGAAAGCATAACGAACCATATATTGTTCTTTACCATCTTCAGTTTTTTGAGTTTGTTTTATACTCAGATCCAAAAGAATACCATTGGCATATAATCGGTAGCCTATAGTGTTCCCTCCAACTGTATTTATTATCTTTTTCCATTCTTCATAATTAAAGATATAAGTCGGGTCAATGACATCACCTGATTTCATTAGATATCGAATATTATCTTCCTTTGCTATTCGTGCAGAAAAACGATAGAAATAATTTTTCCATTCGGCCTGATTTATACGTCTCATTAAGTCAACATAAGCTTGGTGGGCTTGTTCAGGACGTACAAATTCCTCTTTGTTTAGCCCTGCATTAATATCAAGCCCTTGTATTCCATCCTCATTATTAAACGATGTTCCTAGAACTGAAAATACATGATCTATCACTAAGCTATTCTCACCATTTTCAACTTTAATCTGACCTAAGTTGGGTGGTGTAAAATCTAACTCTCTAAAACCTGCTCTAGATGGATGACTATCGGGACGCCCAAGATTATGTTGAGAAAAATCTTTAAACCCTTGTTGGCCTAAATGTAAACTAAAACGCTGTTGATTCATGACATTATTATTCTCTGTATTTTTTGCACTAGGTTGACAAGCTGAAAGGAGATAACCCACCATAAAAATAACAATGCAGTAATTAAATTTTTCCATCATTACTATCCTTTCCAACTGTAAAATTAGCTTTGCTATCGCCCCATTTCGCAATAATTTTTAGTTCTTCTTCTAAAAAGTATCTTCCTTTATCACTTTGCATTAAACGATGATATTTTTCTGCTGCTTTTTTAATCCATTCCATACGGCTATCATAATTGGCGACTTTAGTGTTTGATAATGGTTCGCTGTATACTGTTTCTGGTACCTTATCGAGTACACCGGCGTGTCGCCCCTGATATTCTCTTTCCATGTTTTTGATATTATAAGAACTCGGCAGAATACTTTTCAATTTTGGTAGATATTCAAAAGCACTTTTAATTTCTAAAGTGCTTTTAAGTTTTTAATTATGGGTAAACAATTTGACCAAGGAACGTTTATAACTTCTTCTTTAATATGAGTAAATTTGGAAACATCACGTTGAGTTCGGCATTGATTAAAAGAGGATGAAGACATGCTCAAAGCATAATGCCAAGGTGCAATATCCATAAATAGCCATAAGTTACCTTTTGCAAAAGTATGTACAGGATCACGAATTACCCCTAGTGGAATCCATTTATATTCCCATGCAGTTAAACCATGTTTAAAATGGCAGCTAAGATTTTTTGAAACAAATGCACCTAAGCCCATCCAATAGTAACGGCCAACTAAATCTTTGTTTCGATGTTTTTCTTTTTCTAGATAAATATTGGCATAAACTGAAGCAATACGTCACGCCCTAGTTTCATATCCAGGCTCTAATTTATGTAAATTTTTCCTTTTATTTTTTAAATTAGATATGTGTATCAGAGCTTTGATTTCTTTTTTTAAGCGAAGAATGAATACATTATTGGTCATGTACCAAATACTCAAAATTCAGCCATAGAATTTAAAAGAAATTTCCACTAATTCTGAGCCATTTTTAATATAATGGAAGTTATATAAAACAAAAAACCACCCAATCTTTCGAAAGGGTGGTTTAGAACTCGAAACTAAAATTAAGCTTCTTGCTGTTCAGACTGAATTGCCGTTAATGCAATGGTAAACACGATGTCATCGACCAATGCGCCACGAGACAAGTCATTTACAGGCTTGTTTAAACCTTGCAGCATTGGGCCAACACTGACTACATTTGCAGAACGTTGAACTGCTTTATAGGTTGTATTACCTGTATTTAAGTCAGGGAAAATAAACACATTGGCACGACCAGCCACTTTAGAGTCAGGTGCTTTAGAGCGTCCCACACTTTCCACCGATGCAGCATCGTATTGAAGCGGGCCATCAATCAGTAAGTCTGGGCGGCGTTCTTTGGCAATACGTGTTGCTTCAGCCACTTTTTCGACATCTGCACCTGCACCAGAAGTACCTGTTGAATACGAAATCATTGCGATACGTGGGTCAATACCAAAAGCTTTTGCTGAATCTGCAGATTGAATCGCAATCTCTGCAAGCTGTTCTGCATTTGGATCTGGATTAATGGCACAGTCACCATATACATAGACTTCATCAGGCAACAGCATAAAGAACACAGAAGAAACCAATGAATAATCAGGTGCAGTCTTAATCAATTGGAATGCAGGACGTACAGTATTCGCCGTAGTATGTACTGCGCCTGAGACTAAGCCATCCACCTGATCGAGTGCAAGCATCATGGTACCTAAAACCACAGTATCTTGTAGCTGTTCACGTGCTTGTAGATCATTGAGTTTGCCTTTGCGCAGCTCAACCATTTTCGGCACATAGTTTTCACGAATCAGATCTGGATCAATGATTTCCAAATCATGTGGAAGTTCGATGTTACGTGCTTTTGCAACTTCAATTACGGCTTCAGGTTTTGCCAATAAAATACAGTGTGCAATGCCACGAGATTGACAAATGGCAGCCGCTTGGATGGTCCGTGGTTCATCACCTTCAGGTAGAACAATCCGTTTTTTCGCAGCAATGGATTTTTGTACCAATTCATGACGGAATGCAGAAGGGGACAAGCGTGGTTGATACGAACCATTCAATACTTCAGTAATCCACTCAGCATTAATGTGGCTTGAAACAAAGCGAGTCACTTGCTCTGCACGTTCTACGTCATCGACAGGAATTTCATTGCCTAAATTTGAAAGTTGTTGTGCCGTTTCAAAAGTGCTTAAAGGCGTATGTAAAATCGGTAAGCCTTGCTTAATCGCGGTTTGGCAGAAATCTAAAACTTGTGGGTTCGGCTGATGATGTTCAGTCAAAACCAAACCGGCAAGTGGAATACCATTGCTACTTGCAAGGCTAGAAGCCAACAACACATCAATACGGTCAGAGGCGCTGATAATCAGTTCACCTGCCACAAATTTGTGAAGTTCATGTTCAATATTCGATGCAACTAAGCTGCTATGTAGTACACGGCGATGAGCAGCATCGCCTTGGTTGATCCATTCCGCTTGAATATGCGTCGCCAAGTCAGACATGCGCGGTACGCTGAGCGTATTACTAAATGGAACGAGGCCAATAACAGGTAGCTGTGTAGAACCAATTTGCGGATTACTTTGTTGTAATTCGAGTACAAATTTATTGGTGTCACTAATTAAACGCAGATTTGGATCAAGTGTGACAGGAATTTGCGCAGACTCTTCTGGCAAGCCACGTGTGCGCATAAACAAAACACCCGCAGTACGTTCAGATGCAGCACCACCGAATTGGCGTAGAGAACTATCAATTTTCTCAGCCGTTTTCGTGGCATTTTGAATATCTGCAGTGCTGACAATAATCACTTTAGCATCGAGTGCTTTTGCTAAAGTCGCATTCAGTTCTGAGGCAAAGTTATCTCGGCTGTTTGGAACCAAGCCTTCAACAATAATCAGATCATGCTTTTTTGCAATTTCACGGTGCAAACGAACTGCTTCTTCGAGCAATTCATCACTTTCATCATGACTCAGTTGTTTCACGATGGTGGCATGATGAATGGGTTCTACCGTTTCATTATTAAATAAATGACGATAAAGAGCCGTTGTACGGTCTACAGTATCTGCGACATTTTCCTGTGAAAATGGTTTCAGAAAACCTGCTTTGACCCCTTGGCATTCCAAAGCATAAATTAAACCTAAGCATGCAGATGTTAAACCTACACCTTCCCCAGTTGGCACGAGTAAAATTGTTTTCATACGGTGTCTAAATTAAAGCTAAAAATTAATATTGAAGGCGAAGGGGCTGATGCGATTGCTTATGCAATCGCAGCTTCAGCATCAGACTTTTTTGTAGCAGACGCTGTCACCTCGTCTACAACATGCTCAGTTTCTTTGGCAATACGGCCTTCTTCATCGGTTGGAACAACCCAAATTTGTGGGCCAGTACCGTGGTCAATACGACCTTCAGTACCGCGTTTTAAGTTGTCATTTAATTCTTTACTAAGGTTGAAACCAAAGTGCGGTAAGTATGAAACCGTTTTTTCACGAATGTAGGCAGAGTTTTCACCAATACCACCTGTGAAGAATAAACCGTCAATACGTGGTAGACCACAGCTGAGACCTGCCAAAGATTTTGCTAAACGGTAGCAGAATACTTCAATGGCAAGCGCGGCATCTTCATTGCCTTGTTCTGATGCTTCGATCAATGTACGCATGTCATTTGAAAGATCAGACAAACCGAGTAGGCCCGATTGGCTGTTCAGCATTTTGTCGATTTTGTAGATATCCCAACCTAAGTTGCTCGCAAGGAAACTGTGAATACTTGGGTCAACATCACCACTACGTGTGCCCATGACCACACCTTCAAGTGGAGTCAGACCCATTGACGTATCTACAGATTGACCATTCCAAATCGCACAAGTCGAGCTACCATTGCCTAAGTGAGCAGTTAACCAGCCACCTTGTTTAAAGCTGCCTGCCAACATTGAGCCACGCTCAGATACGTAGGCATGGCTAGTACCGTGGAAGCCATAACGACGCACGTTATGCTGTGTGTACAAAAATTTTGGTAATGCATAACGGTATGCATGAGACGGCATCGTTTGGTGGAATGCTGTATCAAATACGGCTACTTGCGGAAGTTCAGGGAACAAACGCATGGTTGCTTCGATCCCTACCAAGTGAGCCGGGTTATGCAATGGAGCAAGCGGAGTTGCTTCACGAATACGTTCAATTATTTCTGGTGTTAATAGCTCAGCTTTGGTTAATGTACCGCCGTGTACCACGCGGTGACCAATCGCTTGAGGATTATGGTGAGCCAAACGCTCTAAAATAGTTTCGAGGGCTTTTTCATGGTCAGCATGTGGAATAGACAGCTCAAGCGCAGCACCACCCGTAGTGACCCCTTTAATACGTGCATCAGCAGAACCTAGGTTCTCGGCCAGACCAAAAATACGATCTTCACGGCGCTCAGAAACTAACGCATATTTGATAGAAGAAGATCCGCAGTTAATTACTAATACTGATGTAGACACGTTTAAATACCCGAATTCTAATTGAAATACTTATCCATAATGTTGATCTGATTGCAGTTGTATTGATTGATGCAATTTAGATCTGTGATGATGTTTTATCATGGGTTTTTTTATCGTCCTAGATAGACTTTAGGAGATTAGACTTAAGCACTATCGACCCTGAGCACAATAATAATTAAAATTTATCAGTTCATAGTTTTCATTTATTAATAAAATAATCCTCAAAATTTATACGATTTAAGAGATATACATAGAACATAACATGCGGTTGCTGCGCTGTAATCCTAAAATTGTTGCAAAAAAGCAGGTAATTTGAACTTCTCTTATTTTTCTGAAGCATTTAATTGTCAAAATATCTGTTTTTCGATTCTAGATCCTGTGTGTTTGCAGGCTTATATTTCAATATGTGAACCTTGGGTCTAGTTTTTTAAATTGCCATAAAAAAAGCTGTGCCTTTAATCAGAAAAGCACAGCTTTCATTGTCTTATTGGGTGTTATTGGCGAATTTGACCATCACCAAATACAATCCATTTTTGAGAAGTCAGACCTTCAAGACCGACTGGACCACGTGCATGGATTTTATCGGTTGAAATACCGATCTCAGCACCAAGACCATATTCAAACCCATCTGCAAAGCGCGTTGAGGCATTAATCATCACTGAACTCGAATCTACACGCGCTAAGAACTGACGCGCCAAACTGAAGTTTTCGGTAATGATTGAGTCGGTATGGTGTGAGCCATATTTGTTGATGTGCTCAATCGCTTCATCTAAGCCAGTAACGACTTTCACTGCCAAAATCGGGCCTAAGTATTCGGTATACCAATCTTCTTCAGTTGCAGGAACAATCGACTCACCCAAAATGCGCTGCGTTTCAGCACAGCCACGAAGTTCAACTTTTTTCTCCGCATAAAGTTCAGCAATGCGTGGTAAAAACTCTTCAGCGACATTTTCATCGACAAGTAAGGTTTCCATGGCATTACATACGCCATAACGGTGTGTTTTGGCATTGAGCGCAATAGGTAATGCTTTTTGCAAATCAGCCTGAGCTTCCACAAAAACATGGCAGTTACCATCAAGATGTTTGATGACCGGCACACGTGCATCATTGGTGATACGTTCAATTAAGCCTTTGCCACCACGAGGTACGATCACATCGACATATTCAGGCATAGTAATTAATTGACCAACCGCGGCACGATCTGGGGTATTAATCACTTGAACGGCATGTTCAGGCACACCTGCGGTAGTTAAGCCATGCTGAATCGCAGCCGCAATCGCTTGGTTAGATTCCAAAGCTTCAGAACCACCACGTAAAATAATCGCGTTGCCTGATTTAAGTGCTAAAGATGCGGCTTCAAGCGTTACATTCGGTCGAGATTCGTAAATCATGCCGACAACGCCTAGCGGCACGCGCATTTTGCCAAGCTGAATACCTGTCGGACGAAAGGCCATATCGGTTATTTCGCCAATCGGGTCAGTCAGTGCGATCACATCTTTTAGACCTTGGAGCATGCCTTTAAAGCGTGTGGGGGTAAGTTCTAAGCGATCAAGTAGAGCACTATCCAAGTTGTTGTTATGCGCTTTGGTCATATCCACTTGGTTAGCTGCCAAAATTGCAGTTTCACTGTTTTGTAAAGCAGTATAAATTGCTGATAAGGCATTATTTTTAGTCTGGGTAGAAGCCCCTGCGAGCACACGTGATGCTGTGCGTGCTTGCTGTCCTACCGTTTGCATATATTGTTCAATAGACTCTTGCATAGCGGTTTGATCACTTAGAAATTTCAACTCGATATTAACAGCCTGTGACTGAACAATGAAGCACTTAAGTGCATATTCGGTTACTCATATTGACCAGAATTAACATTTTGAAATTGTTTTTAGAACAAAAGTAGATAAGCGGCGGGGATATCAGTTGCTTGTAAAATGAACCTCTGTATAGAATGAAACAATAGCGACATTGAAGTCGTACAAATAACGATTAAAGAGCAGGACGCTAAGTCGAGCAGAGTCTCTAAATGAATTCCTGACAATAAAAATAAGGCAGGAATGGAGGAAAGGAATATGAATTCCATTATCCAAATGGATCCCACCGTACAGGAAAGTACGCATTACAGTTTTTTCGATCTGTATGACAAGCAAAGCTTTAAACAGCCTGCCAGAACGACATGGATTGATGGCTGGAAGGTCGAATATATGGCCATTGCACAACCTGAAACCATTCATCGCACACCGATTGTTATTATTGGTGGGGCATTTCAAAACTTTAATTCCTACAAATATTGTGTCGAACAATTATTTGCGGCAGGCCCTATTATTTTAATTGATTTACCCTCCATGGGCTCAAACCAGCAAATTACCAATGTCGATACAGCCGTGTCAGCAGGGACTTTAGAGTTGGGTGATCTGGCGCAGATGTTGGGCGTTTGGTTGGATATCGTCGGGCTAGAAAAAGTATCCGTGATGGGGATGTCACTAGGTTCAGTGGTGGCAGCAGGTCTGGCCGATCAACGTCCTGAATTGATTGATCGCATGATTTTAATGGGCGTGATGCAAAAAACGCGCAAGAGCTGGCGCATGTTGCTTGAAGAATCCTTGCACTTAATGAAAGAACAGCGCATGGATGAATTTGGTCAAGCGGTGATTTTGTATTTGGTCAATCATGCCAAACTGGATGTGACGCGGATGTCACCGACAGCAAAGCGTTTGTTCTTTAGACAAATGGCTGAATTCACCAATACCGAACAAGAGCGTTATGACATTAACTGTAACCGTTTGCTGCGTTTGCAAGACGTGCCGATTCCACAGTGTGATGTATTGGTGTCTTGCGGGCAGTACGACAGTTTTACTTTGCCACATGAAAATGCGGGCTTTGCCTTGCAATGTCCGAATATGCAATTTGCCATGATTGCCAATGCGGATCATTTACCGCAGTTGCAACGCCGTAAGGAAACCATGAATTTGTTTGCAACTTATCTACGCGGTGAGTCTATTCAGCAGTTGGACGGGATCATTCCAATGAGCCGTGAGCAAATGCAAAATATTGAACGCCGTGGCGAAGCGCGTGTAAGTGTACAACAGCCATTCACGCATTTATCTCATCGCCATTCAGACCTTGTGGTTGATACTCAAATTATGGATTTAAATTATTTTGGTGTGTTGTTGAATGTGCAGGCTGAAATGTTGGACTCCATGCACGCATATCCACGAGATTTGGCTTTACATCTAGAAGACGAAGAAGGGGAGTTTAAAATTGAATGTCTCATCTTTGACGTTGTGGATACACAGGTTCGCGCTTTGTTTAAGCATGGTAGTTTTGAGTTGGCAGAGCGCTTATTACGCTTTGTACAACGCCAAAAAGAAGATGTATTGTTATTAGAAACCGTCAGTTAAAACATGAAAAACTAAAAAAAACAGCGCTTTAGCGCTGTTTTTTTGTTTTGGCATGGACCATCCAAACCAAATCGCCACAGTGCTGCTCTGCATCGTGGAAAGGAATCACTTGTTCATGTTGCTGTTGTGGAAAGTATAAGGCCGGCTGAACGACTTTTACTTCTTCAAATCCTGTATGGGTGAAAAACTGCTGTAATTCAGCAGGGGATTGAAAATGAAAAGTAAAAGCGCTGCGAGACATGACTTTGAGTAATTTACTACTGGCCCAAATAAAACGTGCTAAACGGTTTTTAACGGGTTCTGGATAGATGTCGGTCAGATAATGTAATTCCTGAAACGAGGCGCCATATTCGGTGATCCCTTGCAATAACTTATTCAGTAGGGTTTGATCAAAATAATTAATCAGACCTTCGCTAATCACCACCAAAGGGCGTTCAGGGTCAAAACTCTGAAAAATACGTTCAAAATCTTGAGTGAAAATGTCGCCAGTTAAGACCTCGGGGGCATGCGGGTCAATCTGTTTGAGTGCCTGTGTTTTGATTTTTGCCATATCTGGCAAGTCGAGTTCACGATAGTCAATTTCAGGATGCTTGGTACGAAAATTCCAACCGCGCGGGGAGAGGCCACAGGCAATTTCGAGTACTTGTAGCTGAGGGTGTTGGGTAATGAGTTGATCTAAATGTTGATCGATCATGGCATGGCGCTGTTTAAGCGTCGAACGCATGCTACCGCCCACATTTTTTTCTGCCCAGCTTTCTAAAGGATGGACTAAACGTGCTAAAAATTTGCCTTTACGTGTGGCAAAAACGGGATGCGAAATCCCCATGCTGTACCAAATATAGCCAGTGTAATGTGCAGTAAAAGAAATATGTCGATGTTCCGATAAACTTTGTGTCATGTCGTCCTGACCTAATGTTGTTTTTATTGGCAATTTTTGTATAGCGCCGAAGCATTTATTTTGTCTTCATCATAAATCAAAAAGGAGCACCTTGTCGTGCTCCATTTTCTAGAATTTTGAAAGTCTTGGATTAGCAATATTGATTTTTAAAATCCACAATACGATTACGCACGTTTTGCCAGTCCGCCCCGAGTTCAATGTTTTGTCCAATCTCAATTTGTGGGATTTTTCCGCGCATACGTTCTAGGCGTTCCTGATTTGGAAGAGCTAAGTTTTGGATCCCATCAAGCGCAATGCATGCAGATTCACGGTTATTACACACGAGGCCCATATCACAACCTGCATTTAATGCTGCTTGGATACGAGCATCTGCACCGCCAGCGACACAAGCGGCTTGCATGCTTAAATCATCGGAGAATAAAACGCCATCAAATTGGAGCTCTTGACGTAAGACCTTCTGAATCCAATACGGTGAGAAACCAGCAGGATTAGGATCAATATTTTCATAAATCACATGCGCAGGCATTAAGGCATCAAGCTGTGGTTGCAGTTGAATAAAGCTTTGCATGTCTTTTTGATAGATTTCTTCATAACTACGATGGTCAATAGCAGCAGCGATATGTGAATCTGCTTTCACCGAGCCATGGCCTGGGAAATGCTTACCTGTAGATGCCATCCCCGCACGTTTCATACCTTTTAAGAAGGCACTTGCAAGTGGAATGATGTCTTGCATATTTTTGGCAAAACCACGGTCACCAATCACATCACTGACATTATTTAGGTCCAGCACTGGTGCAAAACTGAAATCGATCCCGACCGCAAGGACTTCAGCCGCCATCAACCAGCCACATTGTTCAGCCAGTTCAACTGCTTTTTCAGGTTCAGTTAAGTAAAGTTCTCCAAACTTACCCATAGCTGGTAGGAGTGTGAAGCCTTGCTTTAAGCGTTGTACACGACCACCTTCCTGATCGACGGCAATTAAAATATCAGGACGAATTTGACGCATATGGTCGGTCAGGGCACGAACTTGTTCAGGAGATTCAATGTTGCGACCAAATAAAATCATGCCGCCAACTTGTGGTGCCTGTAATAGTTCAATATCTTCTTGGGTGAGTTCTGTGCCAGCAATGTCGAGCATTAATGCGCCAATCATATTCGGTGTCCGTGTTGGAATTTTTAAGGAAAAACAATACCTGAATTCTGCAATGATTTGCTACACTTTGTCAGCAGAGAATATGATAAAACTACACGACATAAACATATTAAGTTGTTTAAGATTTTGAATCTATTCAATTCAGGTCGAAACCAACACGGTAATATTGGTCTTAATACCAAGGAAGTACAAATTATTTATGAAACTTCAAACATTAGCTTGTGCCGTTGCGATTGCGACAGGTGGATTCTTTTTCACTCATGTGGTGAATGACGCAATTGCTGCCAATAATACAGAAGCAGTGAGTGCGGGTACTATTCAACCCACTCAAGAACAAGCCTTGGTCTCACGTCAGCTTGCAACATTGGTAGACCGTCAACACTATTTAAATCAGCGTTTAGATGCCAATACCTCTAACCGTATTTTAGATTTTTATATTGATAGTTTAGACGCTGAACATACGTTGTTCTTGGCACCGGACATTGAAAATTATAAAAAACGTTATGGCCCAACTTTTGGCGCAAATCTCAAAGCGGGCAATTTAACAGGGCCGTATGCCATTCATGCGCAATATCGTGAGCGCTTAAAACAGTTCTACACCTATATGTTGGAAGAGCTGAAAAAGCCACAAAATTTAAATCAACCGAATAGCTACATCGAAACCGATCGTGAAAAAGCGCCATTCTTTAAGTCGACAGAAGAACAGCGTGCGCATTGGAATAAAATGTTGGTCTCTCAGCTGATCAATTTAACCATCAGCAAAGAAGAAGAGAAAGCCAAACAGAAAGCGTTGAAAGATGATCCTGCCCTAGCAAATGGTCAAGACTTAACAGGTCCTGAAGACTTAACACCTGAACAGACTTTAACCAAGCGTTATACACGTCAGTTAGAGCGGATTAGTCGTTTAAAAAGCGATGATGTGCTCGACAAAACTCTGAATGCCATGATGCTGACGTATGATCCGCACAGTAACTATTTCCCACCTGTAGATGCGATGGAATTGAACCGTCAAACCACGCTGCAATTGGAAGGGATTGGGGTGTCGATTCGTCCTGAACGTGGCAACGAAGACTACACTAAAATTGAAACGATTGTAGAAGGTGGTCCAGCCAGCAAATCAGGACAAGTCAAGTCAGGTGATCGCATTGTTGGTGTTGCCCAAGATGGCGACAAAATGGTGGATGTGATCGGTTGGCCGAGCAATGAAATTGTCGGACTGATTCGTGGTAAACGTGGCACCAAAGTGACTCTACGTTTATTGGGTGCTGGTGCGTCCATGAATCAAGCGCGAAATGTCACAATTGTACGTGATGTGATTCAAGAAGAAGATGCAGGCGTGCGTTCACGTACCGTTGAAATTGAGCGTGATGGCAAAAAGCATAAGTTCGGTGTAATTGAAATTCCATCGTTTTACTTGAACTATCGTGCACGTCGTGCAGGTACAGACTATCGCTCTGTATCAGAAGATACCAATAAAGCCTTAAAAACTTTAGATGCTCAAAATGTTGAAGGTATCATCGTTGACTTGCGTAACAACCCTGGTGGCTCACTTGAAGAAGTGGCACGTATGCTTGGTCAAGTGATTAAATCAGGTCCAGTGGTGCAAATCCGTGATGGCAATGGCAATGTCAGCGTGTTTGAAGATGATGATGGGGGCGCGCAAACTTATGCAGGTCCATTGGCAGTATTGATTAACTTGGCTTCGGCGTCTGCGAGTGAAATTTATTCTGCTGCGATTCAAGACTATGAACGTGGTGTGGTGATTGGTAGCACCACAACGGGTAAAGGAACAGCGCAGGTACAACTTGACTCTTTAGCCTATGGTCAAGCAACCTTAACGCAACGTAAATTTTACCGCGTGACTGGCGGCAGTACCCAGAATAAAGGAGTCGTGCCTGATATTAAGTTGGTTGATATTTACAATGAAGAGTTTGGTGAACGTAAAGCGAAAAATGCTTTACAGTGGGATACCATTCCTACAGCACCGTTTAAACGTGAAGGCTCGATCCAAGCCTATGTTCCCGATTTGATTAAGTCATCTCAGCAACGTGTCAGCATTGATCCGCAATTTAAATATTTAGAGCAACGTACTGCGATTGCGAAAAAGACAGAAGAGCAAAAGCGTGTGGTGCTTGACTTAGCGAAGCGTAAAGCCGAGCTGTTGGCACTAGAGCAAAAGTCTTTGGATGCTGAAAATCAGCGTCGTAAAGTGGTGGGTCAAAAGCCTTATGCCAACTGGGAAAGCTACCAAGCGTCTATGGATGCATTGGTGGAGGCACGTGCAAAAATGAAGGCGAACCAACGTCCAGCACTGCCTGAAGAAGAAGTCTTTGTGACGGAAGCAGCAAACGTGCTAATGGACTATGCCAAATTACAAGGCAAAACGCATACAACAACAGCCAAAAAGTAAGTAATTCATCCATAAATAACATTGAGATGATTGCTTGAGTTTTTGACAGAAAAGATGAATTTATCCATTGAGAAATAGCGAGCTACGGCTCGCTATTTTTTTTGTGAGTAGGGCGGTGTTCGATTTAAATCTAGAAAGCAATCTATAAATGATTCTAACTTATTCATTTTATTATGATTAGAAACTGTTCTAAAATAATAAACACCTGATGCAATTTTTATCAAAAGTTTAAGTTTTAGTGAACTTCATCAAGCTTTATTTTTTTAAATTAATCAGTTGCTTAAAATCTTGAAAGAAAGACTTGACCATTACCGTAGACTAATAGATTCTAAGAGAAAATAAGTAAGTAATTGAAAATGTAACAAGTTAAAGGGAAGAGATAGATTGGGTAATTCGGTTAAAGAAAGTGCCACGATAACCTAAGCGGAACGCTTGATATGACCCATATTCATTATGATTACAATCTAGTCGTTGGTTCAATCGTAGTTGCATTATTAAGTTGTTACTTAGCTGTTTCACTCGAACAAATGTTGTTCCGTGGAACACGACCAAGATATGAAAATGTCATTTTATTATTCAGCGGTGCAATTTTAGGTGCTGCGATTTGGTGCATGCATTTTGTAGGTATGATGGCCAGCCATTTGCCTTCAAATCATAGTTTTGATACTAGTCTGACCCTAACATCTTATTTTATCGCCTTTGTTGCGTCCACTTTTGCCGTGTGGTTAACCACACGACTGACGCTACCATTTCCTCGTTTAATTTTAGGCTCAGTTTTAATGGGGCTAGGCATTTCCGGAATGCATTACACGGGGATGCTGAGTTTAGACGTTCAGGGTTATGAGCAACGATACGAACCTTTAATTGTTATCTGTTCAATTTTGGTCGCGATTTGTGGTTCAGGTTTAGCATTTTGGCTGACATTTAAAAATAAGTATTCGTCTAAACGTAACATCATGAATGCCTTTGTTGCCGTGATGCTGACTTTTAGCATTGTCGCTATGCATTATATAGGAATGGCGGCTGTAGATTTTGTACCGCTAAACTCGATGGATGTATTGGTCGCGGCTCAAATTAATCACAATTTATTGCTGTTTATTGTCTTATTTGTCACCAGTTTATTGTTGATGGCAGCCTTTAGCGTTGCAGTACTAGAGCAACGTTTAGAGCATCGCAGTTTGCAGTTGATGCGCGCAAATCGAGAACTGGCCAATCAAGCGGTACAGGACAATTTGACTCGTTTACCTAATCGACTGTTTTTGGCTGAATATGCACATTTCCTATTTACAGAGCATCGTTTAAGACAAGATAAAATTGCTTTTATTTATATTGATATTGACCGTTTTAAAGCGGTCAATGATGTGTTTGGACACCATGTCGGTGATCAACTGCTGATTCAAATTGCTACGCGTATTCACCGTTTAATCGATGATCAAGCCAAATTGCTACGAATCGGTGGCGATGAATTTCTGATTGTGCTCGAGTCGGCAAGCAATGACTCTGCCACAGCAATGTCTGAAAAAATATTGGAATTGATGCAAGAAAGCTTCTTGATTGCAGGCAAGGAAATCAATATTTCAGGCAGTATTGGTATTGCGATGTACCCTGAACATGGTGCGAACTTGCAAGATCTGCTGATCAATGCAGACACTGCAATGCTGAGTTCGAAGTATCAGGGGCGTAATACCTATTCGTTTTTTAATTATACTGCCGACCAATTTGAAGAAAAAAGTCAGACGAAACTGATCAATGATTTATATAAAGCGGTAGAAGAACAGCAGTTTAGCTTGTTTTATCAGCCAAAATTTAATGCCACTGATCGTGAAATTTGTGGGGTTGAGGCCTTAATTCGTTGGAATCATCCAACCTTAGGTATGCTGACGCCAAATAAGTTCATTAATGGCGCGGAAAAAACAGGACTAATTATTGCCATGGGTTATTGGGCGCTTGAAGAAGCCTGTAAGCAAATTCAGCACTGGGAAAAGCTGAACATGCCGCTGTATCCGATTGCGGTCAACTTATCAGCCATTCAGTTTGAACATAAACATTTATTTAGTACCTTAGAGTCGCTTTTTGCACGGTTTGAAATTAACCCGTCAAATTTAATTATTGAAATTACCGAGTCAACAGCGATGCATCATATCGATGCCAGTATTGTGACTTTTGAACATTTGAGACAGATGGGGATTAAAGTTGCGATTGATGACTTTGGAACGGGACATTCAAGTTTCTTATATTTAAAAGAACTGCCTGTAGATGAACTGAAAATTGACCGTGAGTTTATCCGCAATTTGAGCGTTGGCTCTAAAGAAGAAATTATTTTAGAAAGTATTATTCACTTGGCAATTCGACTGGGGCTAACAGTCACTGCAGAAGGTGTAGAGACAGAACAACAAGCAGAAATTTTAAAACGTTTAGGTTGCCAACAGTTACAAGGATATTTGTTAGGAATGCCGATGCCAGTGGCACAGCTTGAAGAAAGCATGAAAGCGAAAGTTGAATAAGGTCATTTGTGGTCTTATCGCATTGCCAATGAGTATAGAAGAAAAGACAGTGGAATACGTTATATCGTCGATAAAAACAGGTCGTCATCCAATGTAAAACATCAAGACACGCCACGCTAAGATTTTGACTCAACCCGATGTGGTTGATTATTTTTAATGGTCAATCTGATACAATATCGCCAATTTTCCATATTGATCAGATCTGATCTTTTGCACTGCGAGTTTTGCAGTAGGTGTCTTTCATGAGTTTTAAAGAAGAATTAGCGACACAGGTCGCTCAGCGACGTACTTTCGCTATTATTTCCCACCCAAATATTTGATATCTATTCAAGCCCATTCAACCTATTTCAAATATAATAATAAAAGCATTGTAAGTGCTGTAAAAATATAAAAATATTGATATTCTCTATCTGGTATATCATTCAACCCCATTCAATAGATTTCAAGTCTAGTCAGTATGTTTGTGTACATATATGTGTACACATTTTCTAGAATTTTCTATTTGAAAAAAATATGTACACAGGTGGAGTAAAGTGCCTTTAACAGATACGTGGCTTAAGAAGAATCTAGATCGTGAACGTTCAGCTATACATACAGAGTCTGATCAAGATGGATTGAGCGTTCGTGTATCGCAAAAAGGAAAACTCACTTTTCAGATGCGTTTTCGATATAACGATAAGCAAGCTCGTTTAGACTTGGGAACCTATCCAAATATGAGCCTTAAAGAGGCTCGTATTGAATTGCAGAAAATGAAAGCAATTTTAGAAAAGGGACATGACCCGCGTATTCATAAAAAAATAGAGCTTCACAAGATCACAGAGGCTATAACTTTTGAAGCGTTATTCCGTGAGTGGCATGCAAAATATAGTATTCCTAATAAAAAGAATGCAGATCAATATTTGAGATCATTTGAACTTTATGTTTTCCCAAAGTTAGGTAGCATACCTGCTGAGCAAATCACATTACATATGTGGTTAGATTTACTAGAAGAGCAATTTAAACAGTCGCCATCGATAACTGATCGCATTCTTACGAATACAAAGCAGTGTTTGGATTGGGGGATTAATCGAAAATTAATTGAGCAAAATCCCATAAGACATATCACTGGAAAGCGTGACCTGAATATTAAGAAAAATAAAACTGTTCGAGTATTACAATATGATGAGTTGTCTTTAATTTTTAAAATTTGTGATGAGTCTAGAACATCATTAAGGAATGTTTTATTTCTTAAGTTATGTTTGTTTTATGGTAATCGATATAGTGAGTTGAGGCTTGCACGGAAATCAGATTTTGATTTTAGTAAAAATACATGGACAGTACCGTATGAAAATCATAAGACAGGAGAAAGTAAAGGGGACATTGTTCGACCTATTATTGATGAGATCAAACCGTGGCTTCAATCTGCAATGGATTTGAGTAATTCTGAATACATTTTCCCACATGAAAATGGCAAAGAGCCAATGGGGCGTAGTGGGCCAACAGATACCCCTTATAACTTCATGCAATTTGCAAGGAAGAATTATAAAATTGAAATGGATCATTGGTCTATGCATGATTTACGGCGTACAGCAAGGACAAATTTCAGTGCGTTTACAAGTAGGGATGTTGCGGAATTGATGGTTGGTCATGTGATGCCTGGGGAACAGGGGACATATGACTATTATGATTATCAAAAAGAGATGTCGAAGGCTTATAAAAAATGGTGGAAAAAGTTAAGTAATCTGTCTAGCTAGACAGATTACTCATTTGGTTGTTATTGAAATATTTGATTAACCATTCGTTAAACGTTTCTTCATCCCAAAGGCTAGTAGAGCCAGCGCATTTCTTAATAGGTTGAGGCATTGGTTGCTCGAACATTTTTTGATTAGGTTGTTGGTAACGCCATAAAGTAGATGCAGAGCAATTTTTGAGTTTGTGGCGAATTTCTTTAGATGTTAAGTAGCCCATATCTTTGATCCTTTTGTGATTATCGCAATTAGATAAAAGAACTAATTTTTTAACCTTAAATATTGGCTGGAAATCAACCTATAATGTTAAAACTATTAGATCAGTTCATTGATGGGGTAACTATAAAATTTAGAAAATGTTTAAAATAGAGCAGTACGCATATCTAGAAATATAGTAGTATTATGCTATGCAATTATCTGTATTTTAATAAATTATGATTGATAAAAAATTATCAAGGTTAGAGCAGCTTGAGCAGGATATATGGTTAAACTTTGGTTACTACTATCAGTGTGAATTGGATAATGAATTAATAGAAACGGAGAATCAATCATATATTGATCAAAAAGAAAAAATCATAAAAAGAATGCAGCAGAATGATTTTCCATTGAGTGAGCAGTCAGCTTTTCATTTAGAAATGATGGGAGATGTGGTTTCAATCCCTTTCAAGCCATTCCAGATTGCACAGCTTTTAATGCAGATAAATACATTAAGACCTGATGTGAATAACTTGCCTGCCAAAATTTTCCAAAGGCAATATTCAGATATTTTAATTGCTTATGTGCAAATGCTTGGTGGGGCGGAGTTTATTCAGAATAGTACACTTGCCAAAAGTGCAAAGGCAATCATTGCAGTCAAAGCTCGTTACGACAAGCAGTTATACCCAAGACGTGAAATTATATATCGTATTTTAAGGGAACAAGTGGCATGTCATGGTAAATGGAAGAATCTAAATCAAGCTGTTCATTTTGTGCTTGATGATCTGGTCAAAGCTTTTGAGGTTAACGATATTGAGTGGCTTCAGTCTGAATTTGTGCTTAAGCAAAAAATGCTCAGTGAATTAGAGCAGGAGAGTAAGCAGTTGTATGCTAAAGCTCAGTCAGATGGCGTGCGAAGAAAGCCAGCATCAATTGCGAAGAAAATAGAAAAATTACAGCTCGAACTTAACAATCTTAATCAGATACTGAAAGCAAAATATCCTTCTAAAGAGATGAAAAAGTTTGGGTATAAGATGCCTTACAGTGGTGGATACATTGCTGAAACAATCATCCATGAGTTAAGAAATCAGCCTGAAATATTAAAGGAAATTTTATTTAATAAAGATTAAATATATTTTTTATATAATATGCAGATTCAAATAATGGTCAATTAAGCTTTATATAATTCAGTGGTTGGAGGCACATTTTCTGTAAATAAATTTGGGTGATACATATTCAGTTTCGTAATAAAAATAGTTGTATTTAAAAAGTATTTCTCCGAAGATTGCTTTCCATGTCTTTTCATTTGTGCCCTCAACACCTTGAATATCCATTGGATAATCAACTTCATGAGGGGTTAATATGATATTTGTATTTGGTGCAATGATAAGATACTTTTCATTTCTAAGAGGGATGAAATCTTTCATCGAAAGCGGTTTACATTCACGTTCTGTAGCACTATATACAGTTAGTACATAATTATTTGATAAATCACGTTGAACGCGAAAAAACAAATCTAAAATTTCAGATTGATACTTATCATGAAATTTATCAATCATTACTGAAATTTGTTGTGTAAGCCCTGTAATAGCTTTTTGCTTCATCGAATTAGTAATGAACGAGATCAAGAGCTGATACACAAGTTGGTGCCTGATAATCTCCGTGGGTTATTACGAGATTTACCATCATTACCATCACGAAATGCAATATTACTTGGTTGGGCTTCAGAATTACCAGTATTAGTACATATGAATTATCTCTCAGCGGAACAGAGACCAAGATCAGACGATCCGGATTATTGGCATGTATGGACGGGTCAAGATCATGAAGGAAAGTCTGTTACTCGTGAAGTAGATTGGAAAGAGATAGCAGATGATTGGCAGCAGATTTAGATACTTGTTGTCCAAGTAAAATAAGAACAGGCATCCAACTTAAAATAAGAAAGCCTGTTCATTTAAATAAGAATACGCATAGTTGTATTCAGCGTATCCATACATTGAAGTGTTATAAATTTAAATTTTTGGCTAATTCTAAACTGCTCCAGTAAAACTTATCTTCAGTTGTTGGCCGCAGTTTTAGAATGCCATTGACTCAGTTGCTTAAAGTGTAAATTTATAGTGTTTTATTTAAAGTATTTGGATTAAAATTTACAAAACCTTAATGTATTGTAAATTTATATCATTTATTTTTTAAATTAAACAATTAGTTACGTGGAGTTTAATTGATTTCAAGTGTATATAACCATACAATACTGGTAGTGCATTTACTCATTATGAAGATGGTTTAGAGCATTCTATCTGGCTAGGCCTAATGCGGGATCGTTTAGAACTAATAAAAACGTTACTTGCGTCTGATGGAAGCTTATGGATAGCAATTGATGATAATGAAGTTCATTACTTAAAAGTAATGTGTGATGAAATATTTGGCAGAAATGCATTTATTTGTTCGATGGTTTGGGAAAATTTCTATGGTAGAAGTAATGCGGCTGCCGTTTCTCCAGCGCACAACTACATTTTAGTCTATTCCCCAATGGGACAAGATTGGAAAAAAGTACGAAATCTCTTACCACGTAATGAAGAAAGCCTGAGCAAATACAAAAACCCTGATAAAGATCCAAGAGGTCCATGGAGATCTGGCCCTATTTTTGCTAGCGGAGAAAGACACGAGGGATTGATGTATACAATTACTATCCCTTCTGGTCGTAAAGTTGCGCCACCCAAAGGTAGCCATTGGCGTATGACCGAAGAAAACTTTTGGCAAATGGTAAATGACGGTCGAATCTTATTTGGGGAAAATGGAGATAACAATCCTGCAGTAAAATTATTTCTTTCTGATGTCCAGACAGGGGTCGTCCCTAGAACTTGGTGGCCTCATGGAGATGTTGGACACTCTCAAGAAGCTAAAAGAGAAGTGCAGGCTCTATTTCCTGAAATAATTCCATTTGATACACCAAAACCTGAAAGACTTATAAAGCAAGTCCTTCAAATTGCAACAAATGAGGGAGACTTAGTTTTAGATTCTTTTGCTGGTTCGGGTACTACTGGCGCAGTTGCCCATAAAATGGGTCGTCGGTGGATCATGGTGGAGCTAGGTGAGCATTGTCATACCCACATTATCCCACGTCTGCAAAAAGTCATTGATGGCGAAGACAAAGGTGGTGTAACGGAGTCTACTGGTTGGCAAAGTGGTGGAGGTTTCCGTTATTACAAACTCGCTCCAAGCTTGATGAAAAAAGATCAATGGGATAATTGGGTCATCAATCCTGAATATAATCAGGAAATGCTAGTTGAAGCAATGTGTAAGCTAGAAGGTTACACCTATACGCCATCAGAAACTGAATACTGGAATCATGGTAAAGGCAGTGAAACTGATTTTATTTATGTCACGACACAGACATTGACAGATCAACAGTTACAAGCGATTTCTGAAGAAGTAGGTGAAGGACGTACTTTGCTGATTATTGCGAGTGCTTGGCGTTCTAAAAATATTGATCGTTTTATCAATCTAACGTTAAAGAAAATTCCAAACAGTATCATTAAAGCATGTGAGTGGGGGCACGATGATTACAGTTTGAATGTTCAAAATTTGCCAATGTCAGAACCAGATATTGAAGAAAAGCCAAAAGCAAAAAAAGTTAAAAATACGCAAGAACAAAGTCAGGTAACGGGTGACTTATTTGGGGATCAAACATGACAGCATCAATTCAACATTCACAGCGTAACCCTGTTGCCCAAGTTGTTAAAGACTTAAAAGCACGCTTGTCTTTGCGTGCGCCACAAGCTGAAAGCTTAGAAAAACTCGATTTAGCAATTCAAAATGCCAAAGAGTTATTAACGAAGCAGGGACGAGATACTGATGTTAATGCGCAAACATTGATAAAGTTACAAACAGTATTTCCAACATTAGCTGACTTTGACAGAGACTTTCCAAGTATTTGTTTTAGTTTGGCGACAGGTGTGGGTAAAACACGCCTGATGGGTGCTTTTATTGCTTATTTGCATTTGGCCTATGGTATCAATAACTTCTTTGTTTTAGCACCAAACTTAACGATTTATGAAAAGTTAATTACAGATTTTACCCCGAATACACCTAAGTATGTTTTTGCAAATTTAGCTCAGTTTAACTTCCAATCACCTATGATTATCACAGGTGATAACTACGATAGTCGCGATACTGCAACTGCAAGTTTATTAGGGCAAATACGTATTAATGTATTTAACATCTCAAAAATTAATAGCGAAGTTCGTGGCGGTAAAGAGCCCCGAATTAAGCGTATGCGTGAAGTATTAGGGGAAAGCTATTTTAATCATTTAGCTGGTTTAGATGACTTAGTACTTTTAATGGATGAGTCACATCGTTATCGTGCAAGTGCAGGGATTAAAGCGATTAATGAGCTTAATCCATTGATGGGCTTGGAAGTAACAGCTACCCCGTTTGTTGAAACCAATAGAGGTCCAGTTGCATTTAAAAATGTAGTGATGGATTATCCATTAGCGCGAGCAATGGAAGATGGCTTTGTGAAAGAACCTGCCGTAGTGACTCAGCGTAATTTTGATCCTAAAGGTTTAAGCACAGAACAGATAGAAGAGATCAAGCTTAAAGACGGTATTCGCTTACATGAAATGACTAAGGTGCATTTAATTAACTATGCGCAAAATACAGGTCAGTCAAAAGTTAAACCTTTTGTCCTCATTATTGCACGTGACACGACACATGCAGCTCAATTAAAAGAGCGTATTGAATCTGATGAATTTTTCAAAGGTCAATACAAAGATAAAGTAATTCAGGTTGATAGTAGTACAAAAGAGGAAGAGATCACACAACGGCTACTGTCAGTCGAAGATCCAAATGAACCAACAGAAATCGTCATTCATGTCAACATGCTAAAAGAGGGTTGGGACGTAACAAACCTTTATACGATCATCCCTTTACGTGCTGCAAATGCTCGTACTTTGGTGGAGCAGTCTATTGGGCGTGGTTTGCGTTTGCCTTATGGGAAACGTACAGGGGTAGAGGAAGTGGATCGCCTGAGTATTGTTGCTCATGATCGATTCCAAGATATTGTAGATGAGGCGAATCGAGAAGATTCTATTCTTAAATTAAAGACTTATATTCTTGAACCTGAAAATGAAGAGCAAGAAGTGATCAGTGTAACAAGTACATCTCGTTTAGATGTGCTGTTAGGTACGGGACATAGTCAGCTAACTGATACTCAAGAAACTGTTACTATCGAAGATCAGGTTGAGTCGAAAGATGAAAAGGCCAATGAGACAAAGCTACAAGTAGATTTGGATTTAACAAACTCAACAGTGATTCAGACAATTCAGCAAGTAAAGAAAGAGATTCAAGCACAGGCTAAAAATACTGAAACTGTAAAACATAGTGAAGATTTAACTCGTCATGAAGTTCAAGCACAAATGACAGCAAATGTACTGAAGACAATTCAGGAAAATGCCTCAAGTATGGTTCAAGAGTTAGATTTTGGCGATGAGCAAAGTAACAAAAAACTTCCATCCGAAGAAGAAGTGCTAAAAATTGTTCAGCAGGTTACAGAAGTACATATTCAAAATACGATTGATATTCCACGTATTTCAGTAACACCTTCTGATGATGTAACAACTGGATATCATTCATTTGATCTTGATGTTCAAGGATTGCATTTACAGCCACAAGAGCGCGAATTAATTGGTCAAAACTTAAGTAACAACCAAATTTTCAGTATTAAGGCGGATGAAGCCTTAAATGAAAAGAGTCCTCAAGACCGTATTGTTTATGCATTGATCGATTTTGATGATATTGATTATTTTACTCAGGCTGATTTGTTATATAACTTGTCGAATCAAATGGTAGATTATTTCAAAACCTACTTAACTGATGATGAGGTAATACAGGTTGTTGAACAAAATTATCAAACGATAGCCAATAATATTCATGGTCAAATGCAAGAGCATCATTGGGAAAATGCATCAAACTATAATGTTGTAATTAACCGCAGTTTTGTTGAGCTAAAACAGCCAAGTTTTACGGCAGTAAAGGAAATTCCACCTCAGTCTATTCGCGTGACACCTTCTAAAGGAATGTCGATTAAAAAACTACTTTTTACGGGTTTCTCAAAATGTCTTATGGTCTTTCAAAAATTTGATTCAGATACAGAAAGACGCTTTGCAATTATTTTAGAGCGAGATAGTAATAAATGGTTTAAGCCTGCGAAAGGCCAATTCCAAATTTATTATAATTTTCAAGGGGCACAGCCTGAATATATTCCAGACTTCGTAGTCGAGACGGAAAAGTATTATTTGCTTGCAGAAACAAAAGCAGAGAATGAAATGACTTCAGAAGAGGTGATTATAAAAGCTCAGGCTGGAAGTGAGTGGTGCAAAAACGCCTCAACAGTGTCGACTAAACCTTGGTATTATTTATTGATACCACATAACGAAGTAGTCGAAAGTAAAAGGTTAGATGATTATTTGCGATTTAAATTGAATGTATAAATTGAAATGCTTAAGAGTATTTAACTCTTAAGCAAATTTTTTTGTTTTTCAGATGAATTAGTAATTTTAGTAAGAGAAGGGATTCATGAGCCAAGATATTGAAAATATAAAGAATAATATCGTAAATAAATTAGAACAACTTAATAAGAGAAAATTTCCTGCAAATGTCATTGCAGATATATTTAGACCTTTTCAAATTACAGGTAGGGGGCGTACGGGGCTGATTAATGCTGTAAAAGGTTTAAATAAAGGGGATCTTGTAAAAGATTTAACGGAAATTAATGTAAACTTAACAAAGGTACTAGATAAACATGTCTCCTTTGCAAATAAAAAGATTTTTTTGTTTAAGTTGGATTTCACAAACATCGAAAATCTTGATGAACAGCTAAAACAGGAATCTATTAAACTGAAAGTATTTGAAAGACAGTTCGATCATACACAAGCTTTGGATTCTAAAGCTGTATTGGCGAAAGCTGAAGAGTTGGATAGTGGGTCAATCTATTACTTTAAAAGTGAACGTAATTATTATAAGACAGTTCCAGAGAATCTTCGTGAAGGCGATGATTTTTCTTTAGAATACCCCGATGCAGTTGTTGTTGGTATTTCAAAAAAGTTACGATTCGACTTGAATGCTTTTGATTTTATAAAGATTGATTATAAACATAATGTAGTTGTTTTAGGTATTGATTTAATTAATGTTTTTGATAGAGCATTATCTAATATAAAAATAGAGGAATATAAAACACTTATCAAGCGCTTTGCATTATTAGATCAATTAAATAGTTTAAATTTGAGAAAAATCATACCTAAGATGGAGGTTGAAAGTTCTGCGACAGGTCGTGTCGTTAATCATGATTTTTCTACAGGAAAAGGAGGGTATACTTATCTAGGTAGAAGTGGAAAAAAGTCAAATAACATGCGGGATGATAAATTCTTCCAAGAAGGAGCAAAAAATCAGGTTCTAGATTTTTTTGGAATAGATCGTGAGTATAATGTATCTGAAAATGAAAGTCCTATCATTAGTTTGGGACTAACTGAAGCTGAATTTAGAGACTCTACAAATAACCCTGTTCATTATGCAATTTTTGATTATTTAGAATCATATAACGGGCTTCAATATTGTGTTGATAAAATTATAATGCACTTACAAAGTGAATGAAAAATGATTACTAGTATACAAAGAGCAAATAAGGTTTTTGAATATTTTGAACCTTTAATTATAACGTTGGTTGAGGGTATGCCAAATCACCAACTATTATTTGCTTTTTGTAAAAACTTGATTGTAGAAATTGCAAGTAATGATGACTTAAACACTGAAACTGATATGCATTTCAGTTATTTATTTAATGCTTCAAAAGCTAAAGATTCGGAACATGCACAATTTATTGATGCTGTTTACTTATTAAGTAGTCAGGAAGTTAAAATATTAATCCAATACTTCCATTATAGAGATGAAGTAACAAATCATTGGGTTGAGTTACCTAGACGTGAAGTTTTTTTAGCAATGAAAGAAAATGAATTTTATCATCCACAAGAAGGGCGTCGACTAACTTCTGAACAATATTATCAAATAGTATTTCCTTATTTTGTACCAACCGATTGTTTTGTCAAAATTTGGGGGTCAATATTTTGAATTTCGCTTTAATGGCTAAAGCTTCTCAGCAAATGCAGAAAAGAATGTACCAGGATTTAGTTGCTACAGATGGTACATACGAAGATTTTGTTGAGCTCATATATAATGAAATTGATGAAATTACGAATGATATGCTTACAGCAGTTGAATATTATTGGGGAATGACCGAGGTTCAGATTTCCCATAATATTTGGCTAGGGTTAAAAAGAAATTGGCCAACAGCCCAAAAAGATAGTGATAATAATGGAAATGCCGATATATCAATTACGTTAGGTAGTTTTACATGGATTGCGGAAGCTAAAATTTGGGGTGGTCCTAATAAATATGGTAATACATATTTGTATGGGGGATATACTCAATTAACTGAACGATATAGTAAAGCTCAAATAGGGGCTACAGCTGGTGCAATGTTAATTTTTATTAAACCAAATAATAAAAACCATTCAGAGCTGAATGTTATGGAAAAATGGCAAAATTATTTGGTTGGTAAATTAGGTAATTTATTAGTTGAGCTTTCTCCATGTAATATGAAGTCAAGTTGTACCTATAGTGTTCAACCACATTCAAGTACAGGATACAATTATAGGGTTAGACACATCCCAATCACTTTTTTACATCTTCCTCGGGATGGAGATGCAGAAAAGTACAAACCATTAATTGAAAACTTTGATTCTAATTCAGATGGTTTTTACGATGATTTTTAGATAATGATTTTTTCTCAAAAAATTGTAAATATTTCTCTAGAGTAACACAATACATGAAGTATCAGCCACCTTATAGCATCACTTCAAAAATCATTCATTTGATTGCACAGATTAGTGAGAATATAGGGCGCTTGACTGTTTTAGAGGAAATCCAAGACAGTCTAAAACTCCGTAAAGCCAATCGTATCCGTACTATTCAAGGCTCACTTGCGATTGAAGGAAACACATTAAGTACTGAGCAAATCACGGCGATCCTTAATGGTAAGACCGTAATTGCACCTCCAAAAGAAGTTCAGGAAGTGCGTAATGCGATTAAAGCTTATGAAGCCTTTCAGCAGTGGCAACCAAGCCAAGAATCAGACTTATTACAAGCACATCAAATTTTAATGACAGGCTTGATTGATGAAGTCGGTCAATATCGTCATGGTGGTGTGGGCGTAATGTCAGGTGATCAAGTAGTGCATATGGCTCCTCCAGCTAATCAAGTACCACGCTTAATGATTGATTTGCTGGAGTGGTTGAATGATAGTGAAGAGCATCCATTGATCCAGAGTTCAGTATTCCACTATGAATTTGAGTTTATACATCCATTTGCTGATGGTAACGGTCGAATGGGTAGACTATGGCAAACATTGATTCTTAGCCGATGGAATCCAATCTTTGCCAATATTCCAGTTGAAAGCCTGATTTACCAAAACCAAAAAGCCTATTATGAGGCTTTGCAAGCAAGTACAGATCAAACAGATTCAGCTCCATTTATAGAATTTATCTTACAGATGATTTTAGATGCAATCCTTAGTTCAACTACTACCGCTCAAGATAGCGATCATGTTACCGCTCAAGTTAACGTACAAGTGAGCGACCAAGTTCAACGTTTACTTTCGGCAATGAAGCAAGAAGATTATACTTTAGCTGAATTGATGCAATTGGTTGGATTAACTCATCGAGCAACGTTCCAAAAGAATTACTTGAATCCTGCTATAGAAGCTGGCTTGATTGAGCGTACTATTCCAGATAAACCGAAAAGTCCGAAACAAAAGTATCGTCTTAAACCATGATTTAGCTTGAAAAATATTTTATTACATCTTTGCTTAAGTAGTTAGACATGAATGATAATCAAAAAGCGTAAAGTAAGTTTTTAAATGAATAATTTATTATTAATCAATAATTTATTTAATGTTTTCCTTGATTGTGCTATTGGGGTTTGGTAAAAATAAAATCATTACCAAGTGTGAGATCGGTGTGATGAGTACTTTTGAAATGCAAGGTCTGACATGGAAGGCAAGATCGAAGTATCAACAAGATGCCATATTGATTGAAAATAAGGTTATTCAACATGATGGGCTGATCAGTAAACTTTACATCCATTCTGAAACAGAATTATGGTGTGTTGCTGTGGCGGATGGGATTAGTAATAGTCCAGTAGCTGAGCAAGCATCCTATACGGTCTTAAAAGCTTTAATACAAAATAAAAAGATAGAACCTTGTCAAGCATTTACCATTCAGCAGTATCTTGTTGATCAATTAGCAAATAAAAAAAGTAGTTTTGGCGCCAGTTCAACACTCGCACTCATTCATCACGGTACAAGACAAGGTTTTGTAACCATTCAACATATTGGTGATAGCCGAGTTTATTTGTTTAGTCAGCATGATCAAAAGTGGCACTGCCTGACGAGAGATCATAATTATCTTGAACAGTTAAGAGAAAATGGCGAGATAAAAGAAGGGGAAAACTATGCCAGTATTTATGGTGCATTATTACAATACTTTTGTGCTGATCCTTTGCATGAAGTGATGGATTTTACAACAACAGAAGAATATTTGACTGAGAATGATGCCTTATTGGTTTGTACAGATGGTGTGCATGATGTGATGGAGTGTGGGGAATTGCTTCCTTTAAAAGCAGATATGGAGCTTCGAACATGGTTACTCAATATAAAAGCGTCATTAGATTCAAAACAGGCGTATGACAATGTCAGCATGGTCTTAGTACGAGCAAAAATTTAATTCATTGAGAATGGGGAAATTATGCAATCAGATGATATTTTTGAACGTGCCAAATTATTCACAGAGGAAGTGGGTGTCGTTTCTGTATCGAGTTTACAACACCATTTTTTAATTGGGTATTCTCAGGCTGAACAACTACTTAATCAGTTAATTGAAGCAAGTATTTGTGAATCTACAAAAACTTTTGTTCTAGATTATGGGTATGGCTATAAATTGCATCAAGGTATGAAATAACAACTTTAACAATTAAAAAATTTTATTTTTAGGATAATTTTTTATGGCTCAGCATCAAGTTGATCAATTTAAGACAGGGATTTGGACAGTAAAAAATTTGCTATTAAGTTTAGATCAACTGAGTATTCCTGATTATCAGCGTCCATACAAGTGGACTGAAAAAAATTTAAATGCTCTCGTCAATGATATACAAGAATATAAAGATAAATCTGCATATCGATTGGGTAGCATCGTATTACATCGTAACCCAGATAGTGATAGTGATGAAAATATAGATATTGTGGATGGACAGCAACGAACTTTAACTTTAATGCTGCTTGTTTGGGCGGTTATTCAGAAGCAAGAATTAGATTTAGAACGAGAGGATCTGAAAACAGCTTTGAATGAAATATCGAATCAAATTAATGTCTTTATGGATGGGCAAAAATTTAATAGTGATATTAGCCATTACAATATTTATCAGAACTTTAATGCCGCTAAACGGATCGTTTCAGTAAACTTTTCGGAACAAGATATTGATTTTTTACTCAATAATTGTCAGGTTGCGGTTTTTATTTTAGATGATATTTCAGAGGCATTTCAGTTTTTTGATTCACAAAATGCACGTGGCCGTGATTTAGAACCGCATGATCTTTTAAAAGCTTATCATCTACGAGAATTTTCTGCACAGGAGCAATATTTAAAAGCCCAAACTGTTGCTCATTGGGAAAGTTTAGACTCGGCTCATTTGGCAAAGTTATTTTCGAACTATCTATTCCGTATCCGTCTTTGGTCAAGAGGAAAGTCCGCAAGATTTTTTAATAAAGATCATGTGCATCTTTTTAAAGGTATTCATCTTGGGCAATCAGACCATCATCCATATTTAGAACCATTACGCATAGCGCATTATTTTATTGATGACTATAACGCACAGTATCAACGGCAAATAGATCGACAAGAAATGAGTTTTCCGTTTCAGCTTGATCAAATGATCATAAACGGTCGTCGATTTTTTGAAATGGTTGAGCACTATGAAAAACAGATCAGTAAAGTGGTGGATCATCAAGATCAGTCTGAGAAGATTTCTATATTTGGTGCGACACTACAGGATCGAGCGAATAGAATTATCAAAATATTGAATTCATATGATGCAAGAAATAGGGATGGGGATCGTTATGTACGAACCTTGTTTGATTCTGCATTGATTTTTTATATCGATAAATTTGCTACAGATCGGTTATCAGAAGCGATTGAAAAGATTTTTATTTGGGCATATCGCTGTCGTATTAGTCAATATTCGGTGCAATTGGCAACGATAGATAATTATGTCCTAGAAAAGAACATATTCAGTTTACTGAAATATGCTCAATCACCCAGTGAGTTAATGGGATGGTCGCTTCCGATAGTCGATAAACAAGAAGGCACTAAAGTTGAGCCTTTGATCACTTTATTTAAAGAACTAAATTATCTCAAACAGGAAGATCAGAATGACAAATGAGTCAATCCAAGCGCTTAAGGTTCAGGCCCTGTTCGAGAGTAAACAGACTTATATTATCCCGATGTATCAGCGTAATTATGCTTGGGGTGAGAAAGAAATTGATCAGTTAATTTTAGATATTCAAGATTATCAAAAGCAACCTGAACAGTTAAATCAAGGGCAGACTCAAGGAAGTAAAAAATATTATATTGGAACATTGGTTGTTTTTGAGCGTAGCGATGGCACTTATGAAATTATCGATGGTCAGCAACGATTTACTACTTTAACCTTGTTAGCGATTTGCCTGAAACGATTATCCAAAGAAGAAAAAATTGTTCTTGATATGTCTTGGTTTAATCAATTCAATCTTGATTTTGAAAGTCGTCCAAAGTCTTCTTTAACCTTTCAGGCTTTACTTAGAGGCGATCATCTACAACATTTAAAATCATCCGAATATAACGCCGATTTAGTTCAGGGGTTTGAGTTGCTACAACGAGCAATGGAAAAAATCATCAATCAAGGCGGTTTGAGTGTTTTTTGCAAATATTTATTTGAAAATGTAGTCATCACACAAGTTTTAGTTCCGAAAGATACTGATCTCAATCATTATTTTGAGGTTATGAATAACCGTGGTGAACAATTAGAAAAGCATGAAATTTTAAAAGCGAGATTGATGAGCGTATTGAATCAAATCAAAGATGAAGCAGATAAAACATCAAGCATGACACTATTTACGAGTATTTGGAACGCGACTGCCAATATGGAGCGTTACGTTCAATATGGTTTTTCTACAATATATCGTGATGTGATTTTTGGAAAGGATTGGGGTGATTTTGTTCCTGAAAATGCTTCTAGCTTGCTCGAAATTTTTAGCAGAAATGTAGAATCAAAAGAACAAACAAGTTCGAAAAGCAATTTTAAATCTATTTCTGAAATGTTAAAACGAGTGCCTGAGCGTATTAAAAATAAAGATATAAAAGAAGAAAAGCCTGAACGATTCAACAGTATTATCAATTTTCCGAATTTCTTGTTACAGGTTTTACAAATTTGGCTAAGTCAAACGAACCGTAATGAAAAAGTGGCATTGGATGATAAGCAACTGATTGATCAATTTGAAAAATATATTCTGTTAAAAGGACAGGGAAACCAAGAGCATGAAAGGGTTATTGAGAATGTAAAAGGTTTTATGTTTACCCTGCTGAAGTGCAAATTTATATTTGATCAATACATCGTTAAGCGGGATTATTCTACGGATCATGATGATTGGAGTATAAAGCGGCTTAAACGATATAAAGATAGTAGTTCGTATGTGAATACATTGGATGGAGATAGTTCTGAAATTACCCAAAAAATTCTATTATTGATGACAGCATTTCATGTTTCCACGCCTACCTTGTCTTATAAGTATTGGTTAAATGGTGTGCTGTATTGGCTTTATCAAAATACAGATAAATCTGAGTCTGACTATTTTAATGCATTACAACATTTAGCGAGAAAGTTTATTTTTCAGCGGTATCTAAATGAAAAACAGATTGATTATTTTGATTTGATTTATGGCAATCAGACAATTGATGATTTTAAAATTGATCAATCCAAACTAAGCTTTGGCAATATTGAAAATAATTTTGTCTTTAACTATTTGGATTTCTTGATTTATTGTGATGCAGAAAATAGCAATGATAAGGTAATCAAAAACTTTAAATTTACGCAACGGAGTTCGGTTGAGCATTTTTATGCACAACAGATAGAGGGAGAGCGTGATAAATTAGATCATGAAAATTTACATCGCTTTGGGAACTTGTGTCTCATTAGTTCAAGTAAAAATTCAAGCATAGGGAATCGCTTGCCAAGTGCTAAACGTGATTATTTTATGCCTGAGATAAGGAAGGGTAAAATTGATACCCTTAAATTGTATTTGATGATTCAAACGCTTGAAGAAGAAAAAGTTTGGAAAAAAGAACAAATCCTAGATCACGAGAAAAAGATGCTTGATTTGTTTGAGTTAGATTACCAAGACTTTGTGAAATGAGTGTTGGTGAACCTATTCAATAATTTGAATTGTGGATAAATCAAGACCTATCAACAATCATTAAAATCCTTTTCAAATCTGATATAATATTGGCAATTTAAGAATCCCTATTTTTTTTCAGCTTAGGTACATATTTATAAATGTGTACATAACTGTGTACATATTTTAGATTTCCCTTATGTTTAAAGATCAATTAGCTAGAGAAGTAAAGGCTCGTAGGACTTTTGCTATTATTTCCCACCCCGATGCCGGTAAAACCACAATGACAGAAAAACTGTTGTTATGGGGACAGGCGATTCAGGTTGCAGGTATGGTAAAAAGCCGTAAATCTGATCGTGCGGCAACGTCTGACTGGATGGAAATGGAAAAAGAACGTGGGATTTCGATCACCACCTCTGTTATGCAGTTCCCGTTTAAAGACAAGATGATTAACTTGCTCGACACCCCAGGGCATGAAGACTTTTCTGAAGATACTTACCGTACATTAACTGCTGTTGACTCTGCGCTTATGGTGATTGATGGTGCAAAAGGTGTCGAAGATCGTACGATCAAATTGATGGAAGTGTGTCGTATGCGCGACACGCCGATTATTTCATTCGTCAACAAAATGGACCGTGAAATTCGTGAGCCATTAGAACTGCTAGATGAAATCGAAAACGTTCTAAAAATTAAATGTGTTCCGATTACTTGGCCACTGGGCACAGGTCGTGACTTTGCGGGTGTATTTAACCTACTCGAAGAAAAATTCTACGTTTATAAGGCGGGTTTCGGTTCAACCATTACGGATATTGAAGTTCGTGATGGCTATGACTATGCAGATTTGCGTGAAAAAGTCGGCGATCTCGCTTGGGCCGCATTTGAAGAATCATTGGAGTTGGTTCAAATGGCCAATGAGCCTTTAGACCGTGATGAATTTTTGGCAGGTCGTCAAACGCCAGTCTTGTTTGGTACGGCACTCGGTAACTTTGGTGTAGACCATGTGTTGGATGCATTTAGTCAATATGCGCCTGAACCTAAAGCACATCCGACTCAGGACCGTAAAGTTGAAGCGACTGAAGAAGGCTTCACAGGTTTCGTCTTTAAAATTCAAGCCAATATGGATCCAAAACACCGTGACCGTATTGCATTCATGCGTATCTGTTCAGGTAAGTATGAAAAAGGCTTGAAAATGAAACATGTGCGTCTAGGTAAAGATGTACGTATTAGTGATGCTTTGACGTTCCTTGCCGGTGACCGTCAACATCTTGAAGAAGCATGGCCGGGTGACATTATCGGTTTGCATAACCATGGTACGATTCAGATCGGTGATACCTTTACTTCAGGTGAAGATTTACACTTTACCGGTATTCCTCACTTCGCACCTGAAATGTTCCGTCGCGTGCGTTTAAAAGATCCATTGAAGTCAAAACAGCTACAAAAAGGCTTAAAAGAACTGTCAGAAGAAGGTGCGACTCAGGTCTTTATGCCGCAAAACAGTAACGACTTAATCGTGGGTGCTGTGGGTGTGCTTCAGTTTGAAGTGGTGGCATATCGTCTGAAAGAAGAATACAAAGTTGATTGTATTTACGAGCCTGTAAGCATCAATACCGTACGTTGGGTATCGTGTGATGACGAGAAAAAATTCAACGAATTTAAGAAAAAAGCACATGACCAATTGTCTGTCGATGGCGGTGGTCATTTAACTTATCTTGCACCAAGTCGTGTGAATTTACAGTTAATGCAAGAACGTTATCCGGATATCGTGTTCCGTAATACACGTGAACACTAAGTTGTTCTTTTACAGAAATAAAACAGCTTCTTCGTGAAGCTGTTTTATTTTGTGGTAGAGTTTTTAAATCCATACATTACGCAATCATTTGGTCGTTTAGGACATCATGAAAAAATTCAAGGATGCTACAGTTTTTGCACTTTTGGGGAGTGTTTTGCTGCTCAGTGCATGTGATTCAGGAAAAGAAAACAAAGCGACAAAGCCGGCCGATGATGGCGCTTCTGAAGCGGTCGTGATCAATCCAGATGTTTTGCCCTATTTAAATATCCAAGAGCAAGCCGCAAAAATTGCCAAACCGTTTTGTGAAAATAAAAGTTGTATCGATTTAGAGATACAAACCATTCAGACCGTAGATACGTGGTTGAATGGTTGGATTGAAAAGAATCAGGCCAGCGTCGTACAAAATCAGATTGCATTAAAGCAAAATATGAATCTCCAACAAGCTGTCGATGCATATGTGAAAAAATCAGATGCTTGGCAGGCAGAGTTTAAAACCAATAAAGCCTATGAATTGGCCATGTACACACGAGTTCCATATCAACGGAATCAATATGTGTTGCTGCAAATCGGTGTCGATACCAAACAGGAAAATATCACGGTCAAAGAGCGTTATTATTTTTTTGTGGCAGACCGTCGTGCGAAAAAGAATCTTAAACCTTTAGATATTATTGATGCAAAGCAACAGCAAAATATGGATGCTATTGTGCAGCAAGCCTATAGCAAATGGTTAGATGAACAAGATGTGGATGTCAAAAAATCGGCACCGAAAAAGCTCTATTGGGGCCAAGCAGATTGGTTCTTTGATCAAGAAGGTGTCGGTTTGCATTACCGTACAGATGAAATTATCAAAGATAGTACACAACTGGATATTTATCTCAGCAAAGCGCAAACACAACAAGTCTTGAAAGCTGATGTGTATCAGCATATGTTCTAAACAACGAAAGTATTTAATTTGATGAGATATTTACTGAGATAAATATCAATTATTCGAAATGAAAGGTTGAAGCAATGGTGCAAAAAAATAAAATTTGGGCAAGCTCAATATTGGCAGTTTCTGTTGCATTCACGGCGTGTCAGCCACAACAAGCTGAACCTGAAAAAAAGCCGGATCAAGCCAAAACTGAACAGCCAGATTTGAGTGCAAAACTGATTGGTGATGCGGAAAAATTACAACTGAATTTACCTGAATGTGATGGCGGGGTCTGTCCTGAAATTTCAGTTGAACGCTTAAACAGTAATCAAGCCTTTATTGATGAATTTATTGATGCGGAAATTTTAAAACAGTTGGGAGAGATCCTGTCTGTTTCGCCTTTAGAAGATAAAACGCTGAGCAAAGACGCTCCCGCTGCAAGTGAAGTACCTGCAGCGTCTGAAGCAAAATCTGCTTTGGCAAAGGTTGAAACGCCCAAATTAAAATTGGAAAAAGCCACGCAGCCTTATATGCAAGCATTTTTAAATTTAGATAAAGAGTTGAAATCTTTAAGCGCCAATCAGCAAATCAGTTTGATGATTAAACCTAAAATATTGAATGCTGAAAAACCCTTGGCAACAGTGGTTTTAAATACCAGCTCATATTTAGGTGGGGCGCATGGTTCTTCTGCACAGCAATATTATAACTTCGATTTAAGCACTCAAAAATTGGTACAGCTCAATGACATATTGCTGCCCAATCAACGTACTAAACTTGAAAAGCTGGGCTATGAAGTCTTTAAAACTTGGGTGAAAGATGCCAAGTTGGCGGACAATGTTCAAGAATATGAACAGATTTGGAAATTTAAACTGTCTGATAACTTTTATCTAAGTCAGCAAGGTCTAATTTTGCAATATGCCGAATATGAAATTGGGCCATATGTGGCGGGTTTACCACGTTTGACCATTCCGTATGATCAATTGCAAAGTATCTTGAAAAAGCAATATCTACCAGTAGTTGAAGCTGCTGAAGCCTCAGCCGTAAAAGCAAATTAATTAGTTCAATGACTTACTCACTGTTTGATACGCATACGCATTTTGATGTTCCTGATTTTGACGTTGATCGGGAACAGTTGGCGCATGCTGCCAAACAGGTGGGTGTCGATGCTTTGGTATTGATTGGTTTTGTGCAGTCACGTTTTCACGATTTGCTGCAAACCCAAGAGTTTTTAGCTCGTTTATCCAATGCTCCCAAAAGCTATTTAGCCCCCGGCTTACATCCGTTTTATATTGAGCAACATCGTACAGAACATTTGTTCGATGTGGAACAGCTGCTAAAGCAGCATGATTGTGTCGCTATCGGTGAAATAGGTTTAGATACCTTTTTGAAACAGCATAAACAGCCCGAACTTTTTCAAAAGCAGCAGCAGTATTTTTCCGCACAACTTGAGTTAGCACAGCAGTTTGATAAACCGATATTGCTGCATATTCGCAAATCTCATGCGGAAGTGCTTTCGATGTTGAAAAAGCATCGATTTAAACTCGGTGGTATCGCACATGCATTTAGTGGTGGTGTTGAAGAAGCGAAGGCATTTACCAAACTAGGTTTTAAAATTGGTGTAACAGGGCAAATCACCAATCCCAATGCAAAAAAATTACATCAAGTGGTTCAAACTTTAGGGGCGGCACATTTGGTCTTAGAAACCGACTGCCCCGATATGACACCCTTATGTTGTCAGCATTCGACGGAAGGGCGTACTCGCAATACGCCGGTCAATTTGCCCTATGTCTTGCAGGGGTTAGCTCAGAGCTTAAACCGTACTGAATCTGAGATTGCAGATATATTATGGACTAATTCATTACAAGCATTGCATCTGGACGCTTAAGCGGCCAATAAATATTGACGCCGCTTGATTGAATCTAGTTTCATTCGCATCGTGCATGCAATGATGGTTTTCTAAAAAAAGGCGCATTATGCAATTTCTAAAATGCTTTAGACTTGGCATTATGCTGTTAAATTATTTTGAGTGAGTTTCACATGGCACAAGGACTATTGGCTGGCAAACGCTTTTTAATCGCGGGTATTGCAAGTAAGTTATCAATCGCATTTGGTATTGCGCAAGCTTTACATCGCGAAGGTGCAGAACTGGCTTTTACTTATCCAAACGAAAAATTAAAAAAACGTGTAGATGATTTTGCTGAACAATTTGGTTCAACTTTAGTTTTCCCATGTGATGTAGCAGTGGACGCTGAAATTGATACCGCTTTTGCTGAACTTGCTAAACATTGGGATGGTCTAGATGGTGTTGTGCATTCAATTGGTTTTGCACCGGCACATACTTTAGATGGCGATTTCACTGATATTACCGACCGTGAAGGTTTTAAAATTGCTCACGACATCAGCGCATATAGCTTTATTGCGATGGCTCGTGCGGCAAAACCTTTATTGGCTGCACGTCAAGGTTGCTTATTGACGCTGACTTACCAAGGTTCTGAACGCGTAATGCCAAACTATAACGTTATGGGTATGGCAAAAGCGTCACTAGAAGCAGGCGTACGTTATTTGGCAACAAGTCTTGGTGCTGAAGGTATTCGTGTAAATGCGATTTCAGCAGGTCCGATTCGTACCTTAGCGGCTTCAGGGATTAAATCTTTCCGTAAAATGTTAGACCTAAATGAAAAAGTCGCACCACTTAAACGCAATGTCACCATTGAAGATGTCGGTAATGCAGCATTGTTCCTTTGCTCGCCTTGGGCAAATGGTATTACAGGTGAAATTCTGTATGTTGATGCTGGCTTTAATACTGTAGGTATGAGCGCTGATCTGATGGCAGATGCTGAGTAATTCTCTTTAAGTTCCCTCTCCCTTTGGGAGAGGGCTAGGGTGAGGGAATAAAATCCTCTACCCTTGCGAAACAGTATTTCTCATCTCCTAGAAGAAGAGGGAATAAATAAAGCAATAAAAAAGACCGCTAAAAGCGGTCTTTTTTAGATTTGAAGATAAGCGATTAAGCTTGGCCTTCAGCAGCAGTTTGCGCACGTTGCAAATTCGCTTCGAATTCAGCATCGAAGTTAATTGGTGTAAGCAATAATTGTGGGAAGCTGCCTTTAGTAACCATATCGTTCACAGCTTCACGTAGGAATGGGAACAAGATATTTGGGCAGTAAGCACCAAGAATGTAAGGAAGACGTTCTTCTTCAACGCTATCGATCAGGAAGATACCTGCTTGAGTAACGTCAACGATAAATGCAGTGTCACCCGCATTGTTCGCTTGAACGACAACTTTCAGTGAAACTTCGAAGTGTGTTGGATCAACTTTTTCTGCAGAAGAAGAAAGGTTGATATTTAGTTCAGGCTGCCATTCTTTAGTAAATACTTGAGCCCCAGGTACTTCGAAAGAAATATCTTTAGTATAAATACGCTCTAATGCCAATTGTGGTTGAGCTTGTTGTTCTTCACTCATTGTTTATTCCTTAATATGAGGTGACGATTTATGTTTAAAATTAAGATAGCATGCCGTCGAGTTTGCCTTCACGCTCTAAAGCATAAAGTTGGTCAAAACCGCCAATAAACTGATCATTAATAAAAATTTGAGGAACGGTACGGTGGTTGGTGCGTTGCATCAATTCAACACGTACTTCAGGCGCTTCATTTGATAAATTAATTTCTTTATAAGCCACGCCTTTACGCTCTAGGAGCTGTTTTGCACGAATGCAGTAAGGACATACAGTTGTTGAATAAATCGTAACTTCAGCCATGTTAATCTCCTAAGAAGCGCTTATTTGCTTTTAACTAGAGGTAAGCCTTGAGCTTTCCAGTTGCTAATGCCGCCGTCTAAACGGTATGCATCTGCATGACCGACTTGTTGCAATGCAGAACCTGCCACTTGACCAAGGTTACATACAAAAACCAACGGGCGATCAGAAGTTTTTAACTCTTCAATGTGTTTTGTAATTTGGCTATATGGAATATTACGGCTACCGCTAATATGACCTTCGCGGAAGTCTTTCGCATCACGTAAGTCAATCAATTGAGCATTTTTAGCTTTAACTAAAATCCCTAAAGATTGAGGTGAAATTTTGCGACCATTACGCTGGCCTTCAAGAATAAAGAACAGCACGACCAATACAGCCAGCGTTCCAAATAAGAAGGGGTGATTCCCCATAAATTCGAACCAACGTTCCACAATTCACCTAACTACAATTTTAAATTGCTAAGAGTATAGCCCATAAATATGGTGATCAAAATCACCCCTTCAAGGGCATGAACAGAATAAAAATTAATTTTTTTGCTGCGCTTCCGTGATTTCGTCGATCAGACGTAAATAACTGTCTAATCGGCGCGGCAAAATTTCGCCATTTTGAGCCGCCATTCTAAGCGCACATTGCTTTTCATGTTTATGCGTACAGTTACGGAACTGACAATAACCCAAATGTGATTCGATCTCAGGGAAACCTTGCTGAACTTTTTCCAATTCTAGGTGCCATAAACCAAATTCTCGAATTCCCGGGGAATCAATCAATGCAGAACCTTCACCAAACGCAATTAAACGCGTAGACGTGGTGGTGTGCTGACCGAGCGCGGAGTTTTCCGAAATAATATTGGTTTTTTGCGCAGCATCCGGAACAATGGCATTAATTAAAGTGCTCTTACCAACCCCAGACTGACCTACAAATGCGACAGTTTCACCTGAAAGGCGAGCAGAAAGTGCGCTTAAGTCACCATCAGATTGAGTTTGCATGACCTCATAGCCCAAGTCACGATATTCTTGTAATAGCGTTAAAATCGGGTCATTGTCTTTAAGCAAGTCGGATTTATTTAAGACCAATAATGCTGGAATATCGGCATCTGCACAGGCCACCAAATAGCGATCAATCAGGCCTGGTGCTGGCTCAGGAAGCGGTGCAAATACAATCACAATCAAGCTGACATTGGCTGCGACAGGTTTCACTTTGTGATAACGGTCAGGGCGTGTCAGTAAAGATTGGCGTGGATGAATCGCGGTAATAATCCCTAAACCTGTAATCGGGTCAGCTTGCCATTTGACACGGTCACCCGTCACCAATAATTCGAGATTGGTACGGGTATGGCAGCGCCAAACACTGCCTAATTCGATGGGTTTCCAATGGGGTTCAGGTTCACCTGCTTGCACAATGGGTTTTTCAGGATGTTGGTCGGGTGTAGACAGCGCTTGAACTTCAAGTTGACGACCATAATGTTGGACGACCAAGCCTTCCAAATCTGCAGAAGTATCGATTTCTTCCTGACGAGATTTATGTTGCTTCTGAATGCGACGTTGCTGCTGTTCAGTCAGTCGGCGCTTACGAATTAAAGCCATTCATATCCTAAAAAACCATGAAAACTAGATGGCAAAAATAGCATGAAAGCAGGGGCTATTTACAGCGCAAGCCCAATAAATTTGCTACTATGTTCATTTTTACAGCCTAATAAGATTGCACATTTATGAGCAGCACACCTGATACACGCCTGATTTGGATTGACCTTGAAATGACAGGTCTAGATACAGATAACGACCAGATTATTGAAGTTGCAACAATTGTGACGGATGATAATTTAAATATTCTGGCGGAAGGGCCTGTGCTTGCGGTACATCAGTCTGACCGTGTGCTCAATGCAATGGATGAATGGAATACTCGCCAACATGGTCAATCAGGCCTAATCGAACGTGTACGTCGTAGTAAATTGACAGCACAAGATGCTGAACAGCAAACTTTAGAATTTTTGAAAAAATGGGTGAATCCAAAATCATCACCGATGTGTGGTAACTCAATTTGCCAAGATCGTCGTTTCTTGCATCGTTTAATGCCTGAAATGGAACAATACTTCCACTACCGTAATCTCGATGTATCATCAGTGAAAGAATTGGCGAAACGCTGGCGCCCAGAGATCATGGGGGGCTTGAAGAAAAATGCCTCGCATTTAGCAATGGATGATATCCGTGACTCGATTGCAGAGCTCAAATACTACCGTGAATATTTCTTTATTATGAATAAAGACTAAGGTTGTAAGATCGAAAAAGAGGCGAAAGCCTCTTTTTTTTATCCGAGATATTTTCTCTATCTTTGATAGATGTTGGCTTGATGAATCTCGAGAAAATTTGCAGGTTGAGCCAAATCGGTAAAGCCAAATTGACGATATAAACCATGTGCATCCGCCGTCGCAAGCAACATGCGTCTTAGATCTGCGGAGCCACATTTTTCAAATAAAGTACTCACAATTAATTTTGAATAGCCTTTGCCTCTATGCTCATCGGCGACATAAATATCGGCTAAATAAGCAAAAGTTGCATAATCCGTAATGGCACGACCAAAACCGATGAGTTCTTCATCGAGAAGTAAGGCCACGGCCAAAGAGTTTTCAATCGCTTTTTTCACCACATGTTTTGGAATATCTTTTGACCAATAGGTATGGCTTAAAAAGCGATGCACTGTGTCTAAATCCATTTTATTTTTGTCATCTGTAATTTTTAAATTATTTGGCAGAGGATGGATCTCCATGGCAATACACACTTGATTTTTTGATCTATGGTTATACTTTTTAAAGCAGACCTCCGTTCGCTGTAAATGTTTATTTTGATGGATTTAGACCTGATGCGAATGCCGCTCTATTGCGATGTATGCTGAATTGCGTTTTATCAAAGAAAAAAAGCAGTGAATTTGCTAAAATGGCGGCTCATTTAACACTGCCTCCAGACCTATGACTGAACTGCTCCAAGATGATGAATATGACCGCCGTTTTGCTGGCGTAGCCAAAATATATAGTGATGAAAGTTTTCATCATTATGAAAAAAGTCATGTCATGGTGATTGGGATTGGTGGTGTAGGCTCATGGGCGGTCGAAGCTTTAGCGCGTACAGGTATTGGTGAGCTAACCTTGGTCGATATGGATGTAGTTGCTGCATCGAATATTAATCGACAATTGCCTGCCATGAGCACGACACTGGGACATGAAAAAATTGAAGTGATGGCAGAGCGCTGCCGTGCGATTAATCCCCGAATCAAAATAAATTTAATTGATGATTACTTAACACCTGAAAATGTCAAAGAAATTTTGGCAGGTGATCCTGACTTGATTTTAGATTGCATAGATGATGTGAAGGCCAAATTTGCCTTAATGCTACATTGCCGTTTTAATAAAATTCCGTTGATCGTTTCCGGTGGAGCAGGGGGTAAACTTGATCCGCTGAAAATCCGAGTCGCAGATTTATCAAGAACAGAGCAAGACCCGATGTTAGCTAAATTGCGCACACAATTACGCTGCAAAGGCATTTGTAAAAAGCCGAAAGAAAAGTTTGGGATTACCTGTGTTTATTCGATTGATAATCCATTTTCCAGTGCTGATGTTTGTCCAAGTGCGGGCTTACGTTGTGGTGGATATGGTTCAGCAGTAGTGGTGACGTCCAGCTTTGCGATGGTGGCTGTGTCAGAGGTGCTCAAAAAACTTGATGCAAAACGAGCAAAAGCATGACAGTTATCTCATTTTGAAAAAAATAAAGCACCGAATTCGGTGCTTTTTTTGTATATAGAATTAAAATCAGACACAATGTTGGAATAATTAAAATATTGATTTTTTTGGGGCGAGTATGTGGTTTTTACTGATACTAATTTTGGGGATGGGAGTACTTGCGTTTTGGATGTGGAAAAGACCCGATCCAGTGAAACGCGATCAGGCTAAAGCGGTTGGACATGACTTGTGGATAGACCAATTAGATGCGCAGCTGAAATTCGCAGAACGTTTAATGCTTGATGCACCAACCGACTATGCGCGTGCCTATGAATTGTATCAAAATTTGGCCAAACAGCATGAAATTCCGCAGGCCTATGTCGCTATGGGGCAGATGCATTTACAAGGCTTAGGCCGAGAAGTCAGTGTGGAAAATGCGCTGGCTTTATTGGAAAAAGCCAATAGTTTAGGCAGTGATGATGCTGCATATGTGTTGGGGCAAGTTGAAGAAGGTATCTATGGCGGAGTGCCCAATATTGAGAAAGCACAATATTGGTATCGACATGCGATTTCACGCGGTCATTTGGATGCACAATATCGACTCGCCGAATTAAACCCAGAAGATCAAACACATGCCGAGCGGCAACATTTAGATTTGTTGCAAAAAAATGCGGACAATGGACATGCCAATTCACAGTATCAATTGGCACAGTTCTATTTAAAACAAGCCACGCCAAATATTGCTCTGGGATTGGAATATTTACTGAAAGCTGCCCAACAAGACCATATGGCGGCTATTCAGCAATTGCAGCAGTTCTATGCTCAAGGAAAGTATCTTGCGCAAAATGATGAAAAGTCATTGCAATATTTAAAGCGAGGATTGCTACTCGGGCACCAGCAGCAGTTGTATGAATATTATCAAGCGGTGTTGATGGGTAAGATCGATGTCGATCAGCGTCAGCGGGTTTATCATGATCTTTTGCAGCAGGCCAAAGAGCACAAAGTTGCTGCAGCCAGCCGATTATTAGGTATTGCACATTTTCATGGTTGGTACTTGGAGAAGCAGGAAACTTTAGGTTTTCGCTTTCTGACCGAAGCTGCTCAACTTAAAGATGCTGATGCAATTAGTCTTATTGCAGCGCTGTATTTTGAAAAGTATTTGGTTAGTGATGATCCGCAAAAAGCATTTGAGTTATATCAAACAGCGTATCAATTCAAACCCTTATTCATTAACCAAGTCGGTTTAGCACTATGCTACCTACATGGGGTCGGTGTTGAGCGAAATATCAAGCAAGCACAGCAACTTTTAATTGAAGCTGCTAGGCATTTAAATGATATGTCCATTACTTGTGTCGCGGATCAAAATTATCTGATTGGACGTTTTTATGCATTGCCTGAGTATCCATTAGCACATCGTGATCAGTGTCTGAGTTATCTGGAAAAAGCCGCAGAACAAGGTTCGCAGGATGCTGCTTGGTATCTCTACCGTTTAGCCGTGGACAATATCTTGCCTGATCTACAGTTTGATGAAGCTCAAACCCAGCAGGCATTGTTGAAAGCGGCAAAATTAGGTCATCCTGATGCACTTACGCAACTGGGTGTGGTTAATTTAAAAGGACAATGGGGAACACAAGACTTCCAACAAGCATTGCAATATTTCTCGCAAGCGGCAGCATTGGGAAATGCGACTGCCTTGTACCAGCTCGGTGAAATGTCAGAACATGGTTTGGGTGTACAGCAAGATTTATCCCAAGCGCATAGCTATTATGTACAAGCGGCTCAAGGGATGAATGCTGCGGCATTAACGCGATTGGGTTATTTCTATATTCATGGCATGGGCGTAGAGCGTGATCTTAAAATTGCACAGCAATATTTGGAAAAAGCGGCTTTGCAAGGCTATGTTGAAGCACAAGAACAATTGGAGAATATTCACGCATTTTTAAATGCCAATTAATCGTGATGCAAAGCAGTAAGGTGGTATGAAGAGACCTGAAGTTTAGTTTGATGGTCTCTACATTTATTTTAATACAGAAATAAATAGAGTAAAAATAACATAAAGAATTGATGTGGAAATTTGAATTTTTACTTACATAAAACCCAAAAAAGCAGGCAAATTATGCCTAGAAAAATATGAGTTTTTTTGATTAAATACCCCGCATATTTTATAAAAATCTGATTTTAGATAATAACGATGCTGAACAATATATATTCTGCAATTGAAAAATTGGGCATTAGTCCACAAAAACGTGCTTTGCATATTCAATTTTCCAATACCACGCTGAATGAACAAGTATTCTTGCAACGTATTGATGGGGAACATGCCTTAAGTGAAGGTTTGAATGTTCAGCTCATCTGTCTCTCAACTTCTGCCACCTTAGAACTCAAACAATTTATTGGTACACAAGTCGCAATCGATCAGGTAACCGATGCGGGTCAACTTTTTCGTATTACCGGGATCATTACAGAAGCATTTCAAGGCCAAAGTGATGGTGCATTAACGCTATATAAGTTGACCTTAGAAGATGCAACGGCATTATGGCATAAGCGTCGTAATAGCCGCGTGTTTATGAATAAATCGGTCAAAGATGTGGTCGAGATTATTTTTAAGGAATGGCAAAAAAAGAGCCCACTTTTTGCAGCGAGCTTAAGTTTGGACTTAAGTGGCTTAAAAAAAGAGTATGACGTTCGACCATTCATGATGCAAAGTAATGAAACCGACTATGATTTTATTACCCGCTTATTACGCAGTGAAGGCATTCATTGGTTGGTTGATGAAGCTCAATCTTTTGTAACATCGTCTGCGACACCCATAGCAGCCCAAAAGCTACGTTTGATTGATGATAATAGTCAATATCAAGCTTTGGAGCGACGTAATATCCGTTTTCATCGCAGTAGTGCGACTGAAAAAAATGACAGTATGACCAGTTTTATCGGTCAGCGCAGTCTGCAGCCGACGTCGGTACATGTGCAGCGGTGGCAGGCGGATGTGCTTGAACAGGACGAGGGTGGTGGTGCAGTACAAAGCAAGCATCTACATAGTCAAAATCAAGATAATGCGAGCTTAAGCTTAGAGCAGGCATGGCATGTGAGCCCTGCATGGATACAAGATCTGAATGGTGAAGATGCTGCAACTGCCTCTAATAGTGCTCAAGTTGAACGTCTCAATCAAAATTTTAGTGATTATTATGCAGCTCAAGCCAAACAATTTATTGCTAAAAGTACCGTGCGTGATACACAAGTTGGTTATTGGTTCAAATTGGATGAGCATCCAGAGATTGACCAGCATCGTGGTGCCGATCAAGAATTTTTGATTTTATCTAAGTCTTTTTATAACCAAAATAATTTACCCAAAGACTTAACCGATCAAGTTACACAACTGATCCATCAAAGTCAGTGGCAAGTCAAACAAAGCGATGCGGATGAACGCCAAGCCAATACCTTGGCTTTGCAACGTCGAAATATTACGACCGTTCCTGAATTTAATCCACTTACACATCGACCAGTAACACATCCACAGCGTGCCAAAGTTGTGGGTCCTGCCGGTGAAGAAATCCATGTTGATGAATGGGGGCGGATAAAAGTCCGTTTCCTATTTACCCGTTCCGATGATCATGTTCATGATGGCGGTGCAGGTGCGAATAATAATGACACAGACTCGGCTTGGGTTGATGTACTGACGCCTTGGGCCGGCGAAGGTTATGGCGCACGCTTCTTACCTCGAATTGGTGAAATAGTTGTCGTCGATTTCTTTGATGGCAACATTGACCGACCTTTTGTCGTGGGTCGTATTCATGAAGCGCAGCGTAGTCCCACTAAATTTGACAATAAAGGACAATTACCCGATACCAAAAAACTTGCGGGAATTCGTTCCAAAGAAGTGGCGGGAGAGGGTTTTGGTCAATTACGCTTTGATGACACCACGGGGCAAATTAGTACCCAGCTGCAAAGTAGTCATGGTGCAACACAACTGAATTTAGGGCATTTAAGTCATCCTAAAGAAAAAGCTGAGAGTGAAAGTCGGGGTGAAGGTTTTGAGCTGAGGACGGATCAATGGGGGGCGCTACGAGCTGGACAAGGTTTATTGGTGTCGACTTATAAACAGGAAAAGGCCAATGGTGAACATTTAGATGCAGAGATTGCAAGAACACAGCTGGAGACGAGTCATAGTAATAGTAAGTCTTTAAGTGATATTGCAAAACAACAAAAAACAGATGAAATTGAATCTGTTGAACAGCTCAAAGCTTTTGCCAGTGAAATAGAAAAAGATATCGCTAAATTTAAAAAAGCCATTCTTTTACTTAACTCAGTGGATGGTATTGCACTTAGTACACCAGAGGATATTCATTTATCTGCAACAGGCATGATCAACCAAATTGCCGGTGATAGCATTAACCTGAGTACGCAAAAAAATATTGTGGGACAAGCTTTAGGTAAGGTTAGCTTATTTGCAGCTCAAGGTGGTATTAAAGCAATAGCAGCGCAAAGTAAAGTCGAAATTCATGCACAGTCTGATGCTTTGGATATTTTGGCAAAAAAAGGAATTACGATTTCTTCTACTGAAGACAAAATAGAGATTAGCAGTCCTAAAGAGATTGTGATCACAGGAGCTTCTTCCCAAATTACTTTAAATGGCTCGGGAATTCTTGCTAAGACAGGCGGTAAATTTGAAGTAAATGCAGGGCAGCATCTATTTAAACCTGCATCGAGTGCAAGCAAGTCTACACAACTTCCTGCTTCAAACCCTTTGAAAGGTGCCTTAGAACTTCTTAAAAGTTATGGGGGGCAAGATTTCTTTAGTGGCACCGGTTTTAAAGTGATTGATGCTTTAGGTAAACAAGTTTCAGGGAAACTCGATGGCAATGGCTTTGCACAAGTTACAGGCATTGCACCGGGACCCGCGAAAGTGGAGTTTGATAAAGATCCACGCAGTGCGTGGGATCAGTCTAGTCACTTTAATCGCAACTATGATTGGGCGGAAAAAGTGGTACCAGGCGCTTCGGACTTTTTACAAAATACATTGGGTTCGTTGGGGCAAAATTTAACATCACAGTTAAAAGATAATCTCTTTAATTTAAATGCCGATTCTTTAAAAAATATCGGAAAAAATGCATTAAAAGATCTAGGTGGACAGGCATTAAATCAATTTAAAGACCAAGTCACCAACTCTGCACTATCTGCAATTTCATCGAAACTCAACTTGGGACTTTCTGCTTCACAAATGGCAAGTTTGGGTCAGGGTGCACAAGGCTTATCCAGCGTATTAGGTGGAAGTGGAATGAGTAACGGCATCGTTTCTGGGTCAACTGCTGCCGCAGTTCAGAACTCACAAGCAACCATTGATAAGGATATAGTGGGCCGTAAAATTTCTTATTCCACACGCGCATTGACTTATACGGAAACCATTCGAGAAGGCTCTGCAACGCCTACGAATGTGACAGCTGCACCAGTCGCAGTGCCTAAAGTGCCTGAAATAAAAGTAGCGGAAGCTGCACCAGAAAAAGCGATACCTGTCCTTGCTAGTGATGATGATTGGGTGGACCGGAAACAATATTCAAGTCCTTACCTCACTTACAGTGAAACCACACGACCGAAAAAGAACAATGGTTAGTACTTCATAAGAGCGACAGCAAAACACAATTTTAAATATTTAGAATTTGAGTAATAGGTTTTTACATGACAACTGAGCAAAATGTTCAACAAGAACAACAGACAACAACTAAGCCAGCAGTTGAACTGGCGATTTTTAACTTAGAGAGTGTGACGCATACAGAAGATCATAAGTTTATTGCACATCAAATTGAAAACTATTTAAAGCAATGTGGTAATACCAACTTAGGGCAGTTGAAAAGTCTTGCTAATGTACCAACGGTTGCCAATATTTTTGCACTTTCAGGTTCAGTCTTAGATTTACTATTGTTTTGTACTGAGCAAAAACAAGGTGAGTCAGGAGTACAGCAAGGCGCTTTACTTTGTATGAACTTGATTGGTTTATACTTAGAACCCAAAGCCGAAGCTCATGTACGAATGGCTTTACGTCCTTTATTGGGACTCATGGCTGAATGTTTATATCCGCAAAATGGTAAAGTCAAAGAAGCCGATATCCGTCGCATGTCTTTGCATTTAAATGCGCAAATGGCAGGGGATATAGAAAAATTCCTGACTGAAACACAAGCTAAATTACCTACCTTGCTTTCAGGTGCAAGCACATTGGGTATATCCATACTCTCAGCCTTTGCAACTGAAACGAAATCAGGACTGGTATCACCAACCATTAATTTTGGCGCAACTGCCGAAAAACGAGATCCAGCGGAACAATTTAGTAACTGGACGAAACCGCTGATTGATCTGACACAAACCAGTGCGCTTGCTAGTTTGATACCGAAACTTAAAAAGCCAACAGGGGTCACATCTTTACAGTTGGAAGCACAACAAGCACAATCGCTTTTACCGAATCTAATTCAGCAACAAGCAAATACAGGTACAAAATATAGTATTGCTTGGTTGATACAAGAAACCTTAAAAGCCATCAAAAAACAAGGCAATAAAGCCAGTGCCAGCGTTCCTTTAAATCAAACTGGTGAGCATGAGCAGCATACAACAGGTGATACTTTAGAGTTTTTAACTTTACAGGCCGATGCACTGAATAATCCGCCTTGCCAAGGAGCTGACTCACAATCTAAGCACAGTATCAGCTATTCCATTGGCGCAGAACGAGTCAATCATACTGATTTCTACTTACCCAAAGTGGGCTTTAGCTTCAGCCGTCAATATAATTCGCAAATGCATGAGTTTGATGGCAGCATGATGGGCGCGCGTTGGATGATGCCTTTTTCGAATGTCATTAGCCAAAATAAAAATGGCTACTTATTTATAGACAGTAATGGGCGCAAGCATCAGTTGCCTGAGTCAATCCTGTATGAAGCATACACGGTGCCTTATGAAGGCTTTACGGTAGAACCTTTAGAAAATGAAGATTTGCTACTAAACTTTGGTTCAGCGTGGAGTTTCCATTTTCACAGCTTTAATGGCGGAAAACACTATCAGTTGATTCAGCAATTCAATGAAGAAACAGATGAAAAAGTTGCTTTAAGTTATTTACTATTTGAACAGCAGGCTTATCTGCAAAGTATTGATTTTCAACTGAAGAAAGCTAAACACCAGCTCAAGTTTGCCTTTAATGATCAAGTAAAAGTTATCGCTGCTTTTGTGGATGAACAGGCAGAGCCAGTGTCACGTTATGAATATGATACGCAAGGCAATTTAATTAAGGCTGTAGATCAAAATGGCCATGTACGCAGCTATGAATATAATGATGCGCATCAGCTGACCCGCTATACCGACCGTACTGGTCGTGGGCAAAATATCCGTTATGAATCAAAAGAGGCGAATGCCAAAGCCATCGCAGAATGGGCAGATGATGGTAGTTTTAAAACACGTTTGGAGTGGCACCCGAGACTGCGCCAAGTTGCTGTGTACGATGCTTATGATGTGCCAACCTATTACTACTTTGATTTAGACGGTTTTACTTATCGCACACGCTTAGCTGATGGCCGAGAAAAGTGGCTCTCTCGTGACAGTCAAAAACGCATTACCCGTCAAATTGATTTTGCAGGCCTAGAAACCGAACAAATTTATAACGAGCAAGATCAGTTGGTTAAAATCGTACAGCCGAATGGTGGTATGATCCGCTTTGCATATGATAAAGCAGGGAATTTAACTGAGACTAAAGATCCAGAAGGGAATATTTGGAAAAAAGAATACGATGCGGATGGTAATGTCACCAAGGAAATTAATCCTTTAGGTTATAGCACGCAATATAAATACAACAACGATAATCAAGTTATAGAAATCATTGATGCCAAAGGCGGCGCTAAAAAAATTCAATACAATGATTTGGGACAAATGACCGCATATACCGATTGTTCAGGCAAAGAAAGTACTTGGCAATACGATGAAGAAGGGCAACTCAAAGAACAACAAGCCGCAGACCAAACAGGTGTGCAATATATCTACAGTTCAGAAGGAAAAGACAAAAGCCAGCTTAAAGCTATTGTCTACCCTGATGGTTTAAAAGAACAATTTGAACATGATGAAGAAGGACGCTTGCTGAAGCATACGGATACTACAGGTTTAAGTACACAGTACCGTTATAATGCTGTGGGTTTGCTCGAACAGCGTATAGATGCGAATCGTCATCAAATAGGCTACCAATGGGATCAGCAAGGCCGTATTCAAAAGCTGATCAATCAAAACCATGCAGAATATTTATTTGAATATAACCGTTATGGTCAATTGGCACGTGAACAGGCCTTCGACGGCGAAGAAAAATATTATAGCTACAATGAAAACGGTCAGCTGTTCCAAATCCGTCAGCCGAATGTGTTTACTCAATTTGCATATTTTGCTGATGGCGCAATCGCTTCAAAAACTTATACTCATGTACAAACTCGTGTAAGTCAAACAGAAGAATTTGAATACAACCTGAATCATCAGTTGAGTAAGGCGAGGAATAAAGACAGTCAAATCGATTTTTATCGCAACGCGCTTGGCCAATTGGTTCGTGAGCATCAGCATTATAAAGTGCCGCATTTAACTCCGCTGACGGCTGTGCTGCGTTATGAATATGATGTGCTGGGAAATTTAACTCAAACGATTCGCCCTGATGGACAGGTTCAAAGCAATTTGAGTTATGGTTCAGGGCATATTTATGGCATTGCGTTAAATAAAAAAGACATGGTGGCATTTCAGCGCAATGACTTGCACCGTGAAACAGCGCGGATGCTTGCCAATGGATTGGTTCAAAGCAAAAATTATAATGATGTAGGCTTACTCAGTTCGCAGCTGATTCAGCCAGAGCAAGAGACTCTAGGGCGAGTACAGCATCAGGCGGAACGGCAGTATCATTATGATCAAAATTATCTACTCACTCAGGTGGATGACAGCCGTTTAGGCAAGCTGAATTATCAATATGATGCGGTTGGCCGTTTGATACAGAGCCAAAGTGTGCATAAAACGGAAAGCTTTGCTTTTGACCCTGCGGGGAATTTGATTGACCCGATTGCCACGCAGGCATCTCAAGTGAAAAGTAATTTGATTGCTCAATATAAGGGTAAAAACTATAAATACGATGCGCAAGGCAATGTAATTGAAAGCAGCCATGCAGGTAAAACATTAAAACTGACATGGGATAACCTGAACCGTTTGATCCAAAGTGAGCTTAATGGTCAGGCGACTGAATATGGTTATGATGTATTTGGAAGGCGTTTATATAAGAAAAATCAAAATGCGCAAACCCTGACCTTATTCGGCTGGGACGGTGACCTGATGATTTGGGAGTCACAGCAATCTAATGACTTCGAAGGAAACTACACCAAGCATTATGTCTATGAACCGCAGAGTTTTGTACCGTTGCTGCAAACGGGCTATACAGGTTTTATCAAGCTTTTAGAAACTCCAGATTATGCTCAATTTCAGCATGAAGATTATTCGGTTTATAAAGATCCGATATGGAAAACTGAAACACGAAAAAATAAAGCTGAATTGGAGCGGGTACTTTTTTATCACTGTGACCAAGTTGGTACACCGCAAACATTGAGCAATGAGCTAGGTGAATGTATATGGGAAATTAAGCAGGATGTATGGGGTGAAGCTTTAGAAATAAAGGCTTCTCATAATTTACTTGAGCAAACCAATATTCGTTTCCAAGGGCAATATTACGATAGTGAAACTGGATTACATTATAACCGTTACCGTTATTATGAGCCGTATAGTGCGAGATATGTAAGTAAAGATCCTATTGGACTAGCTGGCGGACTTAATAATTTAGCTTATGTAAGTGATCCGAATCAGTGGGTAGATCCGATGGGGTTAACTGAATGGACTGGTTCAAGTTATCAAGTTAGTGTTCTTGCCGGAACAGGAATTAAATATGATTTAAGATCCCAATGCCTAAATAATGAAAGAGGTGTCGCATCAATAGTTGTTGGTGGTGGCTCATATGGGCGGGGGGGCACTTTAGGAGCGGCAGGAAGTAGATCAGTAACTTTTCATGACCCATATGATGGTGTTTATAAAGACGCATTGAATGGTGGGTGGGGAGATGTAAGTGCTAGTGTTGTATTATTTAGAGGTATAGGTTTTGGTAAAACTGGTTTAGGTGAAGCATCTAGTGATGGCTTAATGTCGACATATGATAGAGGAGTCGCTGCTAGTGCTGGAATTTCAAGTGGACATGTTATACCTAGTTTATCTAGCTATAAGGTTGAAGCTTGTTTTACAAATGACCCACGTGGGCCCATTTGTAATGGTCGAAATGGTAGATGTGAAAAAAGTGTACCTAAACCAAAGCCCCGATCATATATCGATCCCAAAACCATTCCTGAGTATGATCCTCGCTCTCATGCACATATTCCGCCAAATAATGTCAACATTAATGACATTTTTAACAAAATGAGTTTTTAAGAGGTTATGTACAAAATGCTGAAAAAGAAATTATTAGTGAGTCTAGCTGTAAGTATATGTATTACTGCTTGTAATGCTTCAAATACATCATCTGATTTAAATATGACATTTGAACAAGCTGAGCAGTTAAGATCACAAGCAGAAGCTGCACCATCAAACTCTGATGAAAAGAAAGAATATTATAAAAGACTCGAACCTATTTATGAAAACTTGGCAAAAGAGGGTAATAGTGATGCTCAACTAATATTGGCAGATATTTATTTTAAAGCGCTGAGTGGAACTTATGATACTAAAAAATCATTTGAGTGGACAAAAAAATCGGCAGATAATGGAAATGTCTCCGCTATGTATAATACTGGTTTTAAGTACTACACTGGAACTGGAGTTCAAAAAAGTATAGAAAATGCAAAAAAATATTATCTTAAAGCTGCTAAGTTGAATGATGTTGATGCAATGGGCTCTATAGGCTCTATTTATATTGAAGAAGGAAATATTGAAGAAGGGTTAAATTATTTAAAAAGTGCAGCCGAAAAAAATGATGCTCTTTCATTATTTGAGTTAGGGTTGATATATTGCGAAGGTGTGGTTGTTAAACAAGACTATAAAATTTGTAATAATTACTGGGAAAAATCTGCATCATTAAATAATGCTGAGGCTGCTTTAAATTTGGGTATTAATTTGATAAATAGTAATGGTATCACTAAAGATGTGGATCGAGCTATTAAGTATTTTGAATTAGCTAGTAAAATGAGTAAAGGACAAGCATCTTATAACTTAGGGGTCATATATTCATCTCCAGATTATAATAAGTTAAATGAAAGTTTATCTCAATTTTACTTTAATAAAGCATATGAGCAAGGCATCTCAAGTGCAAAAGAAAAGATAAAACAGTAAGTATTCAAATAATTTTCTGTAATTTATAAGAGATAGCATAATAATGCTCAAAAATAAAGTTCTGTTTATTTCCGCTATAAGCATTGTTATATGTAGCTTAATTGCTTGTACAAATTTGAATAAACAGGACAAGTTCCCTACGCTCGAGGAAGAGTGTAAATTAGCAGGAAGTAGTAGTAAGCAGTGTGAAATTCTTAATTTAAAAGATTTATCCTTAGATGAAAAAGAGAATCTAATGGGATGGGTCTATCTAAATGGGTTAGATAATATCAAACCTAATTATGATAAAGCTTACTATTGGTTTGAAAAGGCTGCAAAAGCTAATAACCATGAAGCTATAAATTCATTAGGTATGATTTATTTTGCTGGGTTAGGAAAAGATAAGGATTTTCAAAAGGCTGAAGAATGTTTTTTAGAAGCAAATAGGTATGGTAACAAAGATGCTAAATTGAACTTGGCAGAACTATATAGAGTTAAAGATTTTGGTCGATCACCAGATTTTGAAAAAGCAGAGCGTTGGTATTTATTAGGAGTCCAAGATAATCCTTCACGGGCATATGAGGGGTTATCAAAAATGTACTTGGATCAGGAAAACTATGAAAAGGCATTTAGTTTCTCTGGAAAAGCTGCTGAACTAGGTAATCCTGAAGCACAATATAATTTAGGGGTTTTCTTTGAGCAAGGCGTGTATGTAAAAAAAGATAAAAAGCAAGCTGAGTTTTGGTATGAAAAAGCAGCTAAGCAAGGACATTTGAACGCAATTAATAATTTAAATATTCTTAGATAAAAATAAATGGAAAGGCTTCATTATGTAACCCCAGTTACGGATAAGCCAAAGATTTAATCACATGAATTTTAGGCTTATTCTTTTGGCAAAGTTGATACGCACATAGTGAAGAAAATACGCCTGCTAAAAAACCAGCAATCGAACGATGTTTACTCGTAACTAAGTGATATTTTTCTTTCAATAATCCTATCAATGTTTCAATTTTTTTACGTTGTCGTAGATGAAATTCATCAGAAAATGGCAATAAGGTCACTCTCATATTTTTTCTTGGATAAGTAATTAAATCAATGCCTTGCTCTTTAAGTGTTTCTTTCAATGGTTGGCTAATGTAGCCTCTATCACCATAGACCGTTGCTGATAAGCCATTCACTAAATCCTCAACTTTTTTAAGATCAGCAATATGTCCGTTTGATAAATCTGAATTTACAATTTCACCCTCTTGATTCATCAGCAAGTGTAATTTGCAACCATAAAACCAGCCCATCGTACTTTTACCACGAGAAGCAATCTCATCTAAAGCATGATGACCTTTAGGGATTCTTTTATTTTTACAAACAGGTAAAGGTGTTGAATCAATCCATAAATATGAACTTTCATCTTTTTGGCTCAACGCATAAAGCAAAGCATGAATAGCAAGTTGGTGCTGATTGATGAGGGTAATCAGGTTTTTATAACAAGGCAAGTCTTTAAAGAGTTTGCTTTCAAACTGACAAAGCAAGTTAAAAAACATCTTAAAATTATGTACTTGAGATGTTTTATAGTAGATGGAGATAGCCACAATTTCTGATAAAGATAGCGTTGCTTGTCTGATACGTTGACGTTTGTTTTCTTGCTTGAGAAATTGCCAATAGATGGGTTCAAATTTTTTGAAAAAATCATCAACAATACAAAAAATTTCTGTAAAATCGTACATGGTAGTTAGAGCCTTTGGGTTGTGTCGTAACTTTCTAAATGGCTCTAACTACCTTTTTTTCAAGGGCTTTTCTTATCCGTAATTCGGGTTATGTAATCATTTTTATCATAATGAAGCTTTATTTTCTGGGGTTATATGAAAAGATACTGTTTGATAGGTTTTTTAAATAAAATTATTTTCTTGTTTTTGTAATTAAAGAGAAAAGTATTAGCAGGTTTTTTTATTTCTTACCGGCTTTGTTGCACAAACCTATCTGTAAAGGCTTTTTCAGCGATATAATTTTCAAATGAAGAAGCCTACACACAAAATCTATCGCACAACCAATTGGCCCGCATATAACCGAGCACTCATGAGTCGCGGAAATATTGCCATTTGGTTTGACACTAAGACCCAGTGGTATGCACAATCACAAGACAAACATGGACGAAATCAAACTTACTCCGATACTGCTATTCAATGCTGCTTAATGATTAAATCCTTATTCCTTCTATCTTTACGTATGGTCACTGGCTTTGTGCAAAGTCTGATTAAACTTTGTGGATTAAATTGGACCGCACCAGATTACAGTACGCTTTGCAGAAGACAAAAACATATTGATATTGCGATTAGTTATCAAAAAAGCAGTGGTGGGCTTAACTTGCTGGTAGACTCTACCGGTCTAAAGTTTTTAGGTGAAGGTGAATGGAAAAGGAAGAAACATCAGCCTGAATATCGTCGTCAATGGCGTAAATTACATATTGGTATAGATGCTAAAACTCTCCAAATACGTGCAGTTCAGCTTACAACTAACAATGTAAGTGATTCACAGGTACTTGGTGATTTACTCGATCAAATTTCCTTAGATGAACAAATCGATTCTGTTTATACAGATAGTGCTTATGACACAAAACGATGCCGTCAGGTCATTGCAGATCGGCAAGCGCATGCGGTGATTCCACCTAGAAAAAATGCGAAACCATGGAAAGATACAAAGAGTAGCTCGCGAGAGCGAAATGAATTACTTCGAACAGTTACACGTTTAGGCAGGACATTATGGAAAAAATGGTCCGGCTATCATTGCCGAAGTTTGGTCGAAACTAAGATGCATTGCATCAAATTATTGGGGGATAAACTCAGTGCAAGAAAATTTGATAGCCAAGTCAATGAGATCCATGCACGTATAGCCGTGTTAAATAAATTTACCGAGTTAGGTCAACCACATACCCAAGTTATGCCTTAAATTTGAGTAGATATGGGCAATCTTAATTTTTACATCTTTGTGCAACAAAGCCGATGAAAGATGAAGAAAAGAAAAAAAACAAATGAAAGGTTAATTGGTATGAATTTATTTAAGTTGATTTTTATTATTTTAATTATTCCATTATTTTCTTGTGCTAAAGGTGAAAATAATATCTTGGATGAGGAGGCTGGAATGTATAATTTTAAAAAAAATGAATCAATTGTATATGAAATAAATGATTTATTTCATGCAAAAAAAACCAAAGAGGCTTTTTATTTGATTTCTAGTTATTCACATAAGTTTAATGTAGATGAAAAAGTTGGAGTGGGAGCAATATTATATTCAAATGGATATTATAAGTTGTCAAAATCGTATTTTGAGGATGCATCTTTCGCTGGGAATCCCGAGGCTTTTTATCGGCTTGGTTATTTTTATAATTATAATGAAGACGAAAAAGATGTTGAACTGGCAATAAAATATTTCAATTTATCAATTGAAGCTGGATATTTGAGTTCTTATATTAATCTAGGGGAAATATATTTATTTGAAGATGGTTTTGTGAGTTTATCAACTGCTAGATTTAACTTTAAAAAGGCTGTGAGCTTGGGGTTTATGAATGGTTATTATGGGTTGGGAGAAATTAATTTACGTGAAGGTAATTTTTATGAAGCTAAGAATGATTTTGAAAAATTAAAGAAATATGGTTATTTGTTAGAGTATTATGATGGATGTGTAAATTTATATTCAAAATATGAAGATTCAGAATTTTACGATATAGATTTGGCAAAAAAATATATTGATCTTATAATTCTTCTTATAGATGATCCGAGAAAATATGAAATTATAGCCGATTTTTACAAAGGTGATCATAAGTATCGAGATCTGAATAAAAGTAATTACTATTCAGAACTAGAAAAATATTAAAATTATGAATGGGAGGAGTTAGGATGGCTTAAGTATCCTTATTCTTCCCGTTGAAAAATCAAAACCAACCTTATTATTAGTTCAAGACGGCTTTGTTGCACAAACCTATCTGTAAAGGCTTTTTCAGCAATATAATTTCAAAATGAATAAGCCTGCCTCTAAAATCTACCGTACAACCAATTGGTCATCCTATAACCGAGCCTTAATTAACCGAG